>NZ_JBFULQ010000284.1:0-7150 GCF_054049815.1 Mesorhizobium sp. P5_C1
CCTATGAAAAGAGCGGTCGGGACCAGGTAAACGATGACTATTCCAGCGATATAGGAAAGCCTTGAACCGCCGAAAAACATGTGAAACGGCATAAGCGGCACCAGAATTGCGGCGCTGTAGTCATCCCTCGCGACAGAAGCCCGCAATTGGCTCAGCCACTGGAGCGGGCTCTCGGCCAGGAGTGAGCCATACTGGTCAAACCCATTGAAGTAAGCGGCAAAATCCCAATAGTAGACGGGCTCCTCAAGCCTTACGTATATCGCGGCGAAAGCAACGCCCAGCAACGCCGTACATATGTAGATTTTTAGCCAGAATCCGAGGGTTTCGTTCTTCGTCACTTGAGGCCGCCAAGGAAGGGAAGAGGCAGGACTGTCTGGGCAAACCGAGACTCCCGCCGATGCAGCCAGGAGCCGTTCCGGCAAACAGGAACCCCACGCGATTCGTATCAGGAACTGTTCAGAGCTTGGCGGGATGTATACTTGAACGCGTGGCCATCGCAAGCATTCAGAACGCCCTCAAAAGACACGGGGCGGAACAGCGAGCACGGGGCGGTGGGATGAGTGGCGCGTTAAAAGCGCCTCAATGCCGCCGGCAGGGCCGGCAGCATTGACGATTTCGGGCTCAGGTCGTCCCGACCTTCTTCGGCTTGGTCGAACCGATCATCTTCCAGTTCTTGTAGAACATCGAGTTGATGCGCTCGACACTCACCGAGACGACGGCAAGCATGCCCGCGATCAGCCCGGGAACCGGGGATGGTCTGATAATGTCCATGAACACGCAGTAGCGGCGGCCATCATATTCGTTGACCGAGCGATGCAGCAGCGTGTCGTCGAAGATGAACAGCGGATTGTCATACCAGTAGTTCTTGACGTTGCCGCATTCGACGAAAATCTCCGACTTCACCGGGATCAGATTGTAGAGAATGCGCAGGCTGAGCCGCAGCGGACCGAAGTGCCATGAGGTCGATTCGCGCTTGCTGAAGACGGAAACGGCGATGGTCTTGATGTATTTGAAGTCCTTGTTGAACTCGGCGACGTTGTCGATCTTGTGCTTGCCGTACCACTGATAGACATACATGCCGCGCCGGCCGGCGCCGAAATTGGCGTCGATGTCGGCGATGATCTCGTCCTTGCGCGCCTTGAAGATGTCCAGGACCTCATTGACCTCGCGCTGATAGTCGGCGGGGAACTGGTCCAGTTTCCAGACGCCGGGATTGCGGTAGCACAAGAGATCGACCAGCAGATTGAAAGGCGAAAGCAGCCAGGTGAAGAGGCCGTTGCCGAGGAAATAGCCCGAGAACAGCGACAGGTCCTTGCGGTCGTTGCGCAGGACATCGATGAGGCCGAGGACGATAAAGACCGATGTCAGGATCGGGATGAAGTAAAAGCCAAGGGCGAGAAGCGGGATGGCGATGGCGAATTTGCGAAGGGTTTTGCGAAGGGTTCTTGTCATTTTTCCACGCGCGAAGCGCGATCCTGTTGCGAATGAGGTGCCAAAATCATGGTAACGACCACCGCCCGGCCGTGCGCCTTGATAAGGTTTTTTGGGTCACCACACAACGGCCGCGGTATCACGGCCGGCTGGCTGCCTTGTGAAGCCTGCCGGATTTCGGTCAATGCACCGCCGGCAGGCCAAGCTCGTCCCATTTTTCCCTGGGGACCAGATCGCCAACCAGGAACTCAAAGCCGACGACGCTTTCGCCGTCCCCAGCCAGTTGGCATCTGAACTTCAGGCTATACCAGTTTCTGCGACTACGGAAAGCCGCGCCATTCGCGGCGATGGTGGTTCCAGTGATTTTTTCCTCCGCCATTGCGTAGGGCACGACCCGCTCCGGCTTGAAATCCGTACGCCATTTGCGGATCTGATCCATGGCTTCGAGGTTGCACAGCTGAACCATGCGCTCGTCGGAAGCGAAGGTGGCGAGATCGGCGCGCGCCTGCCGGCTGCGCGGATCGGCCAGTGTCTTGGCCGACAGCATTTCGGTCGGCCGGATCATGGCCGGCGCGGCGGGCGGTTGCGGTTCGGGCGGGGTCGAAGCAGGCGGCGGCGCCGCTGCAGGCGCTTCAGTCAGTGCCGGCGTCACTGGAGCAGGCGGTGGCCTGGTCGCCGCTTCGAATTGTTGCGGCGTCAGGATGTCGACCGACACCCGGTCCTCCTCGAGCCGCTTGGGCCGCTTCGGCAACGGCATCAGGGCCAGCGTCGCAGCCAGCAGCGTGTGGAGAACGACCGAAGCGGAGATGCCCCAAGGCGAAGCCTGGTTTGGAAGCGTGACGACGACCGGGGCACGCAAGCCTGCTATTCCCGCTCTTTGCGCAGCTTCGCCCAATAGTCGAGCCGCTTTCTGATGTCGCGCTCGAAGCCGCGTTCAGGCGGATCATAAAAGGTCTGCCGCCCCATCTTCTCGGGAAAATAGTCCTGGCCCGAAAAGGCATCCGGCTCGTCATGGTCGTAGCGGTAGCCGGCCCCGTAATCCTCCTCTTTCATCAGCTTGGTTGGCGCGTTGAGGATGTGTTTCGGCGGCAGCAGCGAGCCATGTTCCTTCGCCGCACGCGTGGCTGCCTTGAAGGCGGTGTAGACGGCATTGGATTTTGGCGCGGTGGCGAGATAAACGGTGGCCTCGGCAAAGGCGAGCTCGCCCTCGGGCGAGCCGAGATAGTCGTAGGCGTCCTTGGCGGCGTTGGCCACGACAAGCGCCTGCGGGTCGGCAAGGCCGATGTCTTCCATGGCCATGCGCACCAGCCGACGGCCGAGATAGAGCGGGTCCTCGCCGGCATCGAACATGCGCGCCAGATAATAGAGCGCGGCGTCGGGATCCGAACCGCGCACCGATTTGTGCAGCGCCGAGATCAGATTGTAGTGGCCGTCCTGGCCCTTGTCGTAGATCGGCGCGCGCCGCTGGACGATGCGCTGCAAGCCCTCGGGGTTGAAGACCTCGCCTGGCTTGGCGGCGCGCCACACCTCTTCAGCAAGCGTCAGCGAGGCGCGGCCGTCGCCATCGCTCATGCGGATGAGCATCGCCCTCGCCTCGTCGTCGAGCGGCAACGCCCTGCCCTCGGTCTCCTCGGCTCGCGCCATCAGCTTGGCGATGCTTTCCTCGCCCAATGAGTGGAAGACCAGCACACGCGCGCGCGACAACAGGGCCGCGTTCAGTTCGAAGGACGGGTTTTCGGTGGTGGCACCGACGAGCACGACCGTGCCGTCCTCCATGACTGGGAGAAAGGAATCCTGCTGGGCGCGGTTGAAGCGATGGATCTCGTCAACGAACAACAAGGTCTGGCGACCGTTGGTACGGCGCAGCTTGGCGGCTTCGAACACTTTTTTCAGGTCGGCGACGCCGGAAAACACCGCCGATATCTGCTCGAAAGCAAGGCTGGTTTCGCCGGCAAGCAACCGCGCCACAGTGGTCTTGCCGGTGCCGGGCGGTCCCCAGAAGATCATCGAGCCGAGTGAGCCGGAACCAATCAGCCGGGTCAGCGCGCCATCAGGGCCGGTCAGATGCTCCTGGCCGACGACCTCACCGAGGTTTTTCGGCCGCAGCCTGTCGGCGAGCGGCCGCCCGGGCGACGCCTTTTCCGGTTCATCGACGCTGAACAGATCGGCCATGCACTTCTTTTTGGTTGGAGCATGAACCCGAAGGGACGTGCTTTAATAACGCAATACCTGACGCAGTATCTGCCCGCCGCGCTCGACGGTAAAGCGCCACCAGCGCGTATCCGCCTGGGCGGCCTGCTCCAGTGTCGCCGCGGTATCGATGGTGGTGCCGTTCACCTCGCGCACGATATCGCCCGGCTGGAAGCCGAAATCGGCGGCCGGCGAGTCACGGTTGATGTCGACCACGGTGACACCCTTTATGTCGGTGCGCAGGCCAAGCTTCTGGGCAAGCCGGGGCGACAGTTCGGCGACCTTGGCGCCCGAGAACGGGCTGCGGCCGTGCAGCGTCACTTCAGCCGCCTTCATGCCTTCCGGAGCGCGCTCCAGCGCGATGTCCATCACCGCCTGCTGGCCTTTGGTCAGAACCGCGAAATTGGCGTTGGTGCCGATCGACAGCGTCGCCATCCGGTAGTCCAGCGCTTCGATGCTCTCGACCGGCTTGCCGTTGAGCTGCATCACGACGTCGCCGGGCTTGAGCCCCGCCTTGGCGGCCGGGCCGGTCGCCTCGACCGACGAGACCAAAGCACCGGCCGGCTTCTCCATGCCCAGCGATTCGGCAATCTGCGGCGTTACCGCTTCAAACTCGGCGCCGATATAGGGCCGTTCGAAGAAGTCGAGCCCGGCCTTGGCCGCATCGGCGAAGGCGCGCACCATGTTTGCGGGGATGGCAAAACCGATGCCGATCGAGCCGCCGCTGCGGCTGTAGATCGCCGTGTTGATGCCGACCAATTGGCCGCCCATGTTGATCAACGCACCTCCCGAATTGCCGGGATTGATGGCGGCGTCGGTCTGGATGAAGAAGCTTGAATCGGCGACGCCAATATGGCTGCGGGCAAGTGCCGAAACGATGCCGCTAGTGGTGGTCTGGCCGACACCGAAGGGATTGCCGATGGCCAGCACCAGATCGCCGACCTCGAGCGCATCGGAATCGCCGATGGCGATGACCGGAAACGGTTTGTCCGAGGTTATCTTGAGCACTGCAAGGTCGAGTGTCTCGTCCTTCAGCATCACCTTGCTGTCGAACTCACGCCCGTCCGCGGTCGCCACCTTGACCTGGTCGGCGTCCTTGATGACGTGGTAATTGGTGACCACGATGCCGGTCGGGTCGACCAGCACACCGGAGCCCAGGGAAGACTGCGCGCGCGGCTGCGAACGGCCAAAGAACTCCTCGAAGAACGGATCGCCGTCGAAGGGCGACGTCACCTTGGCGGTCTGCGAGGCATAGACATTGACCACGGCCGGCGCCGTCTGCTTGACCAGCGGGGCGAACGACAGTTGCACCTCTTCACGGCCGAACGGCACGCGCTTGTCGGGACCGGACGTCGAGTTCTCGCCTTCGACGCCATGCAAAAGGTCCGTCAGCACGTCGGACAGGCCGGGATCGGTCTTGGTCTCCTCGGCCAATGCCTGCCTGGCCACCGGTGCGGCTACGAACGCCATCATGGCGAAGAGCAGGACAAGGGACAGTCGGTTGGCGCGCATTCACGAATCCTCCAAGGCAAGTTCGGGGGCATTGTCCCGACGATTGTGCAAAATGAAAGGCTAAGCCGCTGAAATCCGATTATTTTACGCAGCAAAGCAGCTATAGCTCGACCTGAGCCTGAAAACCTTCGTCGGCCCTCATGAAAAGACAGTTCGTTTCATTCCGTGACTTTTTGAGGACCGGCAAACTAGGCCCGGTCTTCCATGGCATGAAAGTGATCGAGATCGCCGAAGTGCTCGGGACACCTGATCACGCCGATCCAGATTATTGGACTTTCGGAAAGCTCGAAATTTCCTTTGATGACGAGACGCCGTGCCAGATGAACTGGTTTCAAATCGAAGAAGCCGGTTACCTCGAAGGCGATTTCGAGGTTCTTACCGAGACCCTTGCGCTTTCGCTAGATGGCTTCAATGGAAACACGAAGCCATCGGAATTCCTGGCTGCGGCCTTGTGGCCGCCAGAAGAGGTCATGGTCTTCTATACCGCGGCAGGCGGCGATATCGAGCTGAACATATGTGCCGGTCCCATCCAGATTCATTTCCGGGTTGATGCAGATTTCATCGAAGATCAGGACATCGGAAAATATCTGAACAGCGTTACGGCTTCCCAATTGATCAGCGATATCGACCATCGAACGGCGGTAGACAGCATCTACTCCTACCCGCATCCGGCAGTTGAACAGATTACACAAGCGATCGATTGGAAGCCGATTGGCGGTCGAGACTATCTCGATCTTGCCCGGTAAGGGACAGAGCCCTTCAACAATAAAAAAGGGGCCCGTGGGCCCCTTTGCATTCACTCCGGAAAACCAAGCCTTATGCGGCTGCGGCGTCCGTGTCGGTGCCTTCGGCTTCGATGCGGGCGCGGTCGCCGGCGCCCTTGGCCGAGGTGTCGCGATCGACGAACTCGATGACAGCCATCGCGGCATTGTCGCCGTGACGGAAGCCCGCCTTCATGATGCRCAGATAGCCCCCGTTGCGGGTGGCGTAGCGCGGGGCGATGGTGTCGAACAGGCGCTTGACGACGCCTTCATTGCCGATCTGCGCGATCACCTGGCGGCGGGCGTGCAGGTCGCCGCGCTTGCCGAGCGTCACCAGCTTCTCGACGATCGGACGCAGATCCTTCGCCTTCGGCAGGGTCGTGACGATCTGCTCGTGCTCGAGCAGCGACACGGCCAGGTTGGCGAACATCGACTTGCGGTGGCTTATGCTGCGGGCGAACCGGCGGCCCTTAAATCCGTGGCGCATGGCTCTTCTCCTTCATTGCGGGTTCAGAGGCAACGCCTCAATATTGATCTTCGTAACGCTTGGCGAGGTCTTCGATGTTTTCCGGCGGCCAGTCCGGCACTTCCATGCCGAGGTGCAGGCCCATTGCCGCCAGAACTTCCTTGATCTCGTTCAGCGACTTGCGGCCAAAGTTCGGGGTGCGCAGCATCTCGGCTTCGGTCTTCTGGATCAGGTCGCCGATATAGACGATGTTGTCGTTCTTCAGGCAGTTGGCCGAACGCACCGAAAGCTCGAGCTCGTCGACCTTCTTGAGCAGCGCCGGGTTGAAGGCGAGCTCGGTGACGGCTTCGGCGGCGACTTCCTTCTGCGGCTCGTCGAAGTTCACGAACAGGCCGAGCTGGTCCTGCAGGATGCGGGCGGCGAAAGCCACCGCGTCCTCGCCGGTGATCGAACCGTCGGTCTCGATCGTCATGGTTAGCTTGTCATAATCGAGAACCTGGCCCTCGCGGGTGTTCTCGACCTTGTAAGAGACCTTCTTGACCGGCGAATACAGGCTGTCGACCGGGATCAGGCCGATCGGCGCGTCTTCGGCGCGGTTGCGGTCGGCCGGCACATAACCCTTGCCGGTGTCGACGGTGAATTCCATGCGGATTTCAGCGCCCTCGTCCAGCGTGCAGATGACGTGGTCGGGGTTGAGAATTTCGACGTCGCCAACCGTCTGGATGTCGCCGGCGAGAACCGCACCCGGTCCCTGCTTGCGCACGACCATGCGCTTGGGGCCATCGCCTTC
>NZ_JBFULQ010000285.1:0-7140 GCF_054049815.1 Mesorhizobium sp. P5_C1
GCGCCAGACCCGAGGCCGGAGCATGGCGTGTGCTCGGCTGGGACGCTGCCGGCCGGGTCGTTGCGGCCGGTCGGGACGCCAGCCTGTTCAAGGCGGGCGACGATGTCTTCTATTCCGGCGCCCTGGCGCCACAAGGCACCAATGCCGAATTCCATATTGTCGATGAGCGCCTTGTCGGCCGCAAACCCGGCTCGCTCGGCTACGCGCAGGCGGCGGCCCTGCCCTTGACGGCGGTCACCGCCTGGGAGGCTCTGTTCGACCGCCTCGATGTCAGGAAACCTGTCGCTGGCGCGGCTAAGGCCATTCTGATTATTGGCGGCGCCGGCGGCGTTGGCTCGATCGCGGTGCAGCTGGCGCGCCAACTGACCGATCTGACGGTGATCGCCACCGCATCGCGGCCCGAGACGCGGGACTGGGCGCTTGGGCTCGGCGCTCATCAAGTCGTCGATCACTCCAGGCCGCTCGCCGCCGAAGTCGCAGCCCTTGGTCTCGGCGCACCTGCCTTTGTGTTCTCGACGACCAACACCGACCGGCACTTGGCCGAGATCGCCGAACTGATCGCGCCGCAAGGCCGTTTCGGGCTGATCGACGATCCCAAATCGCTCGACATCAATTCGTTCAAGCGCAAGAGCGTCTCTGTGCATTGGGAGTTCATGTTCACCCGCTCGATGTTCGAGACGCAGGACATGGCCGCGCAGGGCGAGCACCTCAACGAATTGGCCCGGCTTGTCGACGCCGGGACCATCCGCACGACGCTGGGCGAGACCTTCGGTCCTATCAATGCCGCCAATCTGAAGCGCGCCCACGCGCTGATCGAGACCGGCAAGGCCAAGGGCAAGATCGTGCTGGAGGGGTTCTGAAGGGCGGCGCTATTTCTGCAGGAAGGCCGCGATCTCGCTGAAGACGCTGACGAACATCTCCTCGGTCAGCACACCTGTGTTGGTGTTGTAGCGCGAGCAATGATAGCTCGAAAACAGCGTGATGCCCCCGGCCGGCAGCTGCCCGCCATGCTTGAACGGATAGGCGGCGACGCGCCCACCCAGCGCGCGCACCGTCGACTGGTGCGCGATCGACCCCAGCGCCAGCACGGCGCGCAAATTGGGAAAGCGGGCGATCGTCGGCACCAGGAACGTCCGGCACGTGGCAATCTCGGCGCCCACCGGCTTGTTCTCCGGCGGCACGCAGCGCACCGCATTGGTGATCGCCGTGCCGACCAACTCCAGTCCGTCATCCGGCCGCGCCTTGAACTCACCGCGCGCAAAACCGTGCGAAATCAACGTCGAGTACAGCAGGTCGCCGGCATAGTCGCCGGTGAAGGGCCGTCCGGTGCGGTTGGCGCCGCGCAGGCCGGGCGCCAGCCCAACGATCAGAAGCCGGACGGCGTCGTCGCCATCGGGTGGCAAAAAAGTCGGCACCGGCGCGTTGAACCAGGATGGCTCACGTTGCCGCCATTCGGCGATGAAATCATGCAGCCGCGGACAGAGCAGGCAGTCGCGGCCGGGTTCGGAGATGGAAAGGGCGGTCAACGCGACCGGCCTCAGTAGTCGTCCTCGTCGACTTCGGCCGGCTCGGGCCGGCGCATCGGCCGCTCGGACGGATCGCGACCGACCTCGTTCTTCAACGTTGTCAGGTCAATGAAATGGTCGGCCTGGCGGCGCAGGTCGTCGCTAATCATCGGCGGCTGAGAGGCCATGGTCGAGACGATCGACACCTTGCGGCCACGCCGCTGCAGCGCCTCGACCAGCGTGCGGAAATCGCCGTCGCCGGAAAAGATGACGTAATGGTCGACGACATCGGCGAGTTCCAGCGCATCGACAGTGAGTTCGATGTCCATATTGCCCTTGATCTTGCGGCGGCCGGTCGAGTCGGTGAATTCCTTGGCCGGCTTGGTGACCACCTTGAAGCCGTTGTAATCGAGCCAGTCGATCAGCGGACGGATCGAGGAGTATTCCTGATCCTCGACCAGCGCGGTGTAGTAGTAAGCGCGCAGCAGGTAGCCGCGCTTCTGGAAGCTCGACAGGAGCTTGCGATAGTCGATGTCGAAGCCGAGCGCGCGCGACGTCGCGTAGAGATTGGCGCCGTCGATGAATAGGGCGATTTTTTCACGAGGGTCGAACATGGAAAATAGTCCTTTTCGAAATAATCGGCCGTCTAACGAAATGCGATAGCGACTATCGGTCAGGCTCATAATAAACCGGCTGACCTTCGCGCTATCCGAGATAACGCCAGTTTCACGGCAATCCAAGGGCGTGTTGGCGAACTGCAAGCAATTGTGATCGGGCGCCGAACCGATGGATGCAGCCTGATTTTGCCGATCGGGTGTTTAAATGAAGGGATTGGCGGCCCTGCGACCCCGCCATTGCCATGATGCTTGTGTTTTGGCGGCGTTCGGGTTAAGGACCGCGCCTGATTTCCATCAAATCCATCGCATGAAAGGGGCAGTCCATGGCCCGCGTAACCGTTGAAGATTGCATCGACAAGGTCGACAACCGCTTTGAGCTGGTGCTCCTTGCCGGCCACCGTGCCCGCCAGATCAGCCAGGGCGCGCCGATCACCGTGCCGCGTGACAACGACAAGAACCCGGTCGTGGCGCTGCGCGAGATCGCCGACGAGACACTGTCGCCCGACGACCTCAAGGAAGACCTGATCCACTCGCTGCAGAAGCATGTCGAGGTCGACGAGCCCGAAGCCGATGGCGAGGCGATTGCCGACCAGACCGGCGCCACAGTCGCGGCCACCGATGCCGACGACGCCGAGGAGAACATCACCTTCGACYGGATGACCGAGGAAGATCTCCTGGCCGGCATCGAGGGCCTGGTGCCCCCGGAAAAGAGCGACGACTACTAAGCGAGCCTCCGTTCTGGAGGTCGCTGGAACAATCTTCCGCACTTCCGTATCGGCAGTTTCGTGGCTATCTATGACATGCGCCGTACAGCAGTGCGGCGCATGATTCATTTCACCGCTGCGAGATCCCGCCCATGATGCGTCAGTATGAGCTTGTCGAGCGCGTCCAGCGCTACAAGCCTGACGTCAACGAGGCGTTGCTCAACAAGGCCTATGTCTATGCCATGCAGAAGCATGGCCACCAGAAGCGCGCTTCCGGCGATCCTTATTTCTCGCATCCGCTCGAAGTCGCCGCCATCCTCACCGAAATGCACATGGACGAGGCGACGATCGCGGTCGCCCTGCTGCACGACACCATCGAGGACACCACGGCGACGCGGGCCGAAATCGATGAGCTGTTCGGGCCCGAAATGGGCAAGCTGGTCGAGGGGCTGACCAAGCTCAAGAAACTCGATCTCGTGTCGAAGAAGGCCGAGCAGGCGGAAAACCTGCGTAAGCTTCTGCTGGCGATTTCGGAGGATGTCCGCGTCCTTCTGGTCAAGCTCGCCGACCGTTTGCACAACATGCGCACCCTCGACCATATGCCGGAGGCCAAGCGCCTGCGCATCGCCGAGGAGACGATGGACATCTATGCGCCGCTCGCCGGGCGCATGGGCATGCAAGGCATGCGCGAGGAGCTGGAGGAGATCGCCTTCCGCTACATCAACCCGGAAGCCTATCGCGCCGTCACTGCCCGGCYCGCCGAAATCTTCGAGCGCAACAAGGATGTGCTGTCCGAGATCGAGAAGGCGTTGTCCGCGCTGTTCGAAAAGCATGCGATCAAGGCCAGCGTGAAAAGCCGTCAGAAGAAGCCGTGGTCGGTGTTCCGCAAGATGGAGGCCAAGGCCCTGTCCTTCGAGCAGCTGTCCGACATCTTCGGCTTCCGTGTCGTCGTCGATACGGTGGAGGATTGTTATCGCGCGCTCGGAGCCATCCACACCGCTTGGTCGATGGTGCCCGGCCGCTTCAAGGATTACATCTCGACGCCGAAGCAGAACGACTATCGGTCGATCCACACCACCATCGTCGGGCCGTCGCGCCAGCGCGTCGAGCTGCAGATCCGAACCCGCGAAATGAACAAGATCGCTGAATACGGCGTGGCAGCGCATTCGATCTACAAGGACACCGGCGGCAAGACCAACGGCGCCGCCCATGCGATCTCGAAGGAGACCAACGCCTATGCCTGGCTGCGGCGCACCATCGAGCAGCTTGCCGAGGGTGACAATCCGGAAGATTTTCTCGAAAACACCAAATTGGAACTGTTCCAGGACCAGGTGTTCTGCTTCACGCCGAAAGGCATGCTGATTGCACTGCCGCGAGGTGCTACGCCCATCGATTTCGCCTATGCCGTGCACACCGATGTCGGCGACACCTGCGTCGGCGCCAAGGTCAACGGCCGCATCATGCCGCTGATGACGGAACTGAAGAACGGCGACGAGGTCGAGATCATCCGCTCCAAGGCGCAGGTGCCGCCGGCGGCCTGGGAATCGGTCGTCGTCACCGGCAAGGCGCGCTCGGCCATCCGCCGCGCCACCAAGAATGCCATCCGCAAGCAGTATTCGGGCCTCGGCATCCGCATCCTGGAACGCGCCTTCGAGCGCGCCGGCAAGACCTTCACCAAGGAGAGCCTGAAGCAGGTGCTGCATCGGCTGGCGCGCAAGGATATCGAGGACGTGCTGGCCTCGGTCGGCCGTGGCGAGCTCGCCTCCACCGATGTCATGAAGGCGGTATTCCCCGACTACAAGGACGAGCGTGTCACCACCGCCGCGCCCAAGCAGCGCGAGGAGGGCTGGTCGAAAATCCGCAACGCCGCCGGCATGCTGTTCCAGATTCCGGGCCGCGCGGCGCGCAAGGACAAGGACCAGCCGCGCGATGGCGCCGTGCCGATCCGCGGCGTGCGTGGCGACCTGCCGGTCCGTTTTGCGCCGGAAGGGGCGGTGCCTGGCGACCGCATCGTCGGCATCGTCCAGCCCGGCACCGGCATCACCATCTATCCGATCCAGTCGCCGGCGCTGCAGGCCTTCGACGACCAGCCCGAACGCTGGATCGACGTGCGCTGGGACATTGACGAGCGCACCAAGGAACGGTTTCCGGCGCGCGTCTCGGTCACCGCCATCAACGCGCCGGGTTCGCTCGCCGATATCGCCCAGGTCGTTGCGTCGAACGACGCCAACATCCACACGCTGTCGATGGTCCGCACCGCGCCCGACTTCACCGAGATGCTGATCGATCTCGAAGTCTGGGATCTGAAGCACCTCAACCGGCTGCTGTCGCAGCTCAAGGACAATTCGAGCGTCAGCGRCGCAAGGCGTGTCAACGGCTAGACCATGATCCCGAAAAGTGGGGACCGGTTTTCGGAAGAGATCGTGGTCAATCAAGATGAGGCAGAAATGAACACCGATGAAGTGCTGGGGATTTTCCGCGAAGCAGGTGCTGTTCTCGAAGGGCATTTCATTTTGACCTCGGGCCTGAGAAGCCCGGTCTTCCTGCAGAAGGCGCGCGTGTTCATGCATGCCGACAAGACCGAGCGGCTGTGCAAGGCGCTGGCCGAAAAGATCCGCGCTGGCGTGCCGGGCAAGATCGACTACGTCGTCGGTCCGGCGATCGGCGGGCTGATCCCAGCCTACGAGACCTCGCGCCATCTCGGCGTGCCGGCGATATGGGTTGAGCGGGAAGGGGGCGAGTTTCGCCTGCGCCGCTTCGAGATCGCCAGCGGTGCGCGCGTCGTCATCGTCGAGGATATCGTCACCACCGGCCTGTCGATCCGCGAAACCATCGAGTGCCTGCGCGAGCTTGGCGCTGAGGTGGTTGCCGCCGCCTGCATCATCGACCGTTCGGCCGGCAAGACCCATGTCGGCGTGCCGTTGATCGCGCTCGCCGAATATGAGGTTCCAGCCTATCCGGCCGACCGGCTGCCGCCGGAGCTGGCCGCCATACCGGCGGTCAAGCCCGGCAGCCGCAATATTTGACCCATGCGTGCCGCCCAAAAGTGTGCAGCGGTTTTGGGTTAACGACATGCATGAAAACAAATTGGCGATGATCGCAGGCATCGATCATTTCGTGCTGACGGTCGCTTCGCTGGACGTGACCTGCGCCTTTTATCAGCGCGTGCTGGGTTTTGAACGCATCGATGCGCCCGGCCGGCCGACAGCGCTGGCTTTCGGCACCCAGAAGATCAATGTGCACGAGGTGGGCCGCACCTTCGAGCCGAAGGCGAAGGCGCCGACGCCCGGCTCGGGCGACTTCTGCCTGATCACCGACCGGCCGCTGGGCGAAGTCAGCACCCGTCTCTCGGCCAATGGGGTGGTGGTGGAACTCGGACCGGTCGAACGCGTCGGGGCTCGTGGTCCGATGATGTCGGTCTATTTCCGCGACCCGGACGGCAATCTGGTCGAGGTCAGCGAATATTTGCCGTAGCCGCCGCGCCTTTCGGCCATACGACAAATGCCGGTTCCTTAAATTCGCCGCGATTGTCCAATGTTCGATGCGAGGAATGCCATCCCGCAAGGGCGGCAACAAGCGCACGCCAAGCAGGCGGCGTTGGTTGTTCTCCTGCCAGCGCGTCGCTATATCAACGTGGCGATTGCCATCGGGGGATCGTCAAGCGCAAGATAGTGCTGTTGCGCCCGGCTGAAAGTGCCGGCGCGGGAGCTGTGAAACGGGTACAGAGTGCTTTTTCGACGCCGCAAGCCTGATGGCCTTATCGAGCGGGTGCGTACCTATTTGTGGCCGCGCCGCTCGTTTTCGCGCTCGCTTCAGTATTTCTCCAAGCGCATCCTGCGGCTGAAGGCCACACCGCACGCCGTGGCGGCCGGTGTCGCCGCCGGCGTCTTCGCCTCGTTTTTTCCCGTGGGCTTTCATTTCGCCATTGCCGCCATCCTGTGCTGGGTGATCGCCGGCAATCTGGTGGCGGCGGCCCTTGCAGCGGTTTTCTTCGGCAACCCGCTGACCTTTCCGCTGCTGTGGGGCGCCTCCTGGGAAACCGGAAAGCTGATCCTGCATGACCGCCTGCCTGCGCATGGCCCACCGGCGCATCTGGGCGAGATGCTGCACAGGCTTTCCTTCGCGCAATTGTGGAAGCCCGTGCTCGAGCCGATGCTGATCGGCGCGATCCCGCTCGGGCTGGTGTTCGGCCTCTTGTTCTATGGCGTCACGCGCTGGGGTATGAACGCTTTCCGCGAGCAGCGACGCAAGCGCCTCGCCGAGCGCGCAAGCCGGCATGGGCAATCGTCTCATCCCGGCGGAAGCATTGGTTCC
>NZ_JBFULQ010000286.1:0-7110 GCF_054049815.1 Mesorhizobium sp. P5_C1
AATCTAGAATACGTCCGCGTCGTCCCCTCACCGAATCAGCGCAAGGCAAGCTGTCCGCAGCGTAGAAGTCAGRGTGGATTGGCTTGGGGTCAGATGCGATGTCGGAGCGCCTCGACGACTACGGCCATCGCAGGCGAGAGCTGCCGCCTACTCGGGTAGTAGAGGTGATAGCCCGCAAATGGCTGACTCCAGTCGTCAAGCACCAGCCTGAGGCGTCCGCTGGTGATGTGGTGGCTTACGAGATTTTCCGGGACATAGGCGATCCCGCAACCGCGTATCGCAGCCTCGATCATGGGTATGGACGAATTGAAGGTGAGTTGGCCTTCCACCCGCACGCGAAGGTCGCGCCCATCCCTGGCGAATTCCCAGGCATACAATCCGCCGAAGGTCGCCTGTCGCATGTTTATGCAGTCATGATCGACCAGATCCTGGGGTGCGGTTGGCACCGGATGGTGGGCAAAGTACTCTGGCGAAGCCACGGCCACGAGCCTCCAATCCGGACCGATCCGCACTGCGATCATATCCCTGTCGATGCTCTCGCCGAGCCGCACGCCTGCGTCAAAGCGCTCCTCCACAATGTTCTTCATGCCGTTGTCGCTGTAGAGCTCGACGCGCACGTCGGGATAGTCGCTTAGCACGGGCTGCAGCTTCGGCCAGACAGTCGTCTGGAGCGCATGGTCGGACAGAGTGATGCGGACCGTTCCGGAGGGTTTGTCGCGAAAGGCCACCAGGCTTGCAAGGTCGGCCTTGATTTCCTCGAAGCGGGGAACAAGAGATTGGAAAAGCCGCTCGCCGGCCTCGGTCGGGGCGACACTCCGCGTCGTGCGCGCCAGCAGACGGACTCCAAGACGAGCTTCCAGAATAGGGTCGACTGCGAGGTACCGAGCTTGGCCGCCGCCTTGGTGAAGCTGCGCTCGCGGGCGACAGCCACAAACCAGAGCAGATCTTTCATGCCATCGCGCTGCATGGGTCACCTCCAATCGGACATTTATATCATAAGCAGATAAGTCCATGCGAATTACTCAGACTAATAGAATGGGTTCCTCGCGATATATTCCGGGCATGGCGACGAAGAAGGCGACTGATCCGCCCAGCTGCGTTGCAGGGATGCCAACTAATGGAAACGACCTACGACACCCGATTCATCGAAGACCGCGCCGCGTGGGGTGCGGTGCTTTCGATGGCGCTTTGCGTCTTTGTGCTTATCGCGTCGGAATTCATGCCGGTGAGCCTGCTCTCCCCGATCGCGGCCGATCTCGACATCACCGCAGGCCGCACCGGACAGGCGATTTCGATTTCGGGTGCTTTCGCTGTCGTGACCAGCCTGCTGGTTGCCGGCCTCACGCGCCGGATTGACCGCCGGCTGGTCGTGACCGGCTTTACCCTTCTCCTCATCGTCTCCGGGCTCGCTGTCACCTTTGCGCCGAATTACGCGTCCCTCATGGTTGGCCGCGCGCTGCTCGGAATCGCCATCGGCGGCTTCTGGTCGATGTCGACCGCGATCGTCATGCGCCTGATGCCGCAAGACATGGTTCCGAAGTGCCTCGCCATGCTGAACGCTGGCAATGCCCTTGCCGCCACGATTGCCGCACCGCTGGGCAGCTTTCTTGGCGCCTATGTGGGCTGGCGCGGCGCTTTCTTTCTCGTCGTGCCGCTCGGTCTGCTGGCGCTGGTCTGGCAGTGGATCAGCCTTCCTGCGCTGCCCCCGCGCCAGAGGAAACGTCCAGGCAATCCGCTGGCGCTGCTGGGCCGTCTTCCAGTCGCCATCGCCATGGCGTCCATCATGATGCTGTTCATGGGCCAGTTCGCGCTTTTCACCTATCTGCGCCCCTTCCTCGAGAGCGTCACCCAGCTTGATATCGCCGCGCTTTCGGCGATCCTGCTGGCAATGGGGCTGGCGGGGGTCCTCGGTACCTGGTGCGTCGGCCGGCTTTTGCGGACGCGCCTGTTCGGCATTCTCATAATCATCCCCCTGGTCATGGCCGCGCTAGCAGTTGCGCTCGTTGCCTTCGGTGCCTCGCCAGTTCCCACAGCGCTGCTGCTCGTTGCCTGGGGTTTCTTCGGCACGGCCGCGCCCGTTGGCTGGGGCACGTGGCTCAGCCGCACTTTGCCGGACGACGCGGAGGCTGGCGGCGGGCTGCAGGTCGCCGTCATCCAGCTCGCCATCACCGGGGGCGCGGCCCTCGGCGGCACGCTCTTCGATACGGTCGGCTGGTGGGGAGCGTTCACTTTTGCCTCGATGTTGCTCTGCGGATCGGCGCTCGCCGCCTTCGCCGCAGCGCATATAGCCCGGAGATCCTCGCAATGATCATCGAGCATGCGACGCTCAGCCGCCGGACATTGCTCGGCGCCGCGCTCGCGGTGGCGGCCTCGCCGCGCGCAGCCGCCAGCCAAGAGGGCAAGGCCCCAGCCAGCCGGGAGCCCACCGACATGAAGATAAGGATGACTTTTAACGGCCGCGCAATGACCGCGACGCTCTACGACAATCCGTCGGCGCGCGACTTCTTCGCCATGCTGCCGCTGGACCTCAAGATCGAGGACTACGCGCGTAACGAGAAGATCGCCTATCTGCCGCGCAAGCTAACGGAGGAGGGAAGCGGTCCGTTCGCCAACGAGCAGCCCTATGACCTCTGCTATTTCATGCCCTGGGGCAACTTGGCAATGTTCTACGCCGACTATCGCCATCCCGGGCTGATCAGGCTCGGCCGATTCGACGAGGGCGAACAGGCCCTGCACATTCGCGGCGAGCTCGCTCCGCATCGAACGCGTTTGATGACACAAAGGAGATCACCATGGACATTGTTCGCGCTGGAACGAGGCCTTCCGGCAAGGGGCCGGCTGATTGGTTCACCGGCACGGTGCGGATCGACCCGCTCTTCAACCCCTTCGACCCCGAGCGGGTGCAGGGCGCGCAGGTAACTTTCGAGCCGGGCGCCCGCACCGCCTGGCACACGCATCCGCTTGGGCAGACGCTGATCGTCACGTCCGGCCTCGCCCGCGTCCAGCGCGAGGGCGGCCCGATCGAGGAGGTCCGGCCCAGCGACGTCGTCTGGGTCGCGCCCGGCGAAAAGCACTGGCACGGCGCGTCGCCGCAGACCGCCATGACCCATATTGCTCTCCAGGAGGTCAAGGACGGTAAGGTGGTGGACTGGCTGGAACATGTCAGCGACGCCGACTACGGCGCCTGACGTCGATTGATCGAAAGGAAAGCAAAATGCTCGCAACCCTTCTTTACAAGCCTGGCGACATCCGCTGCGAGGAAGACGCCGATCCGAAAATCCTGCGCCCGACGGACGCCATCATCAAGCTCTCGGCAAGCTGCATCTGTGGATCGGACCTGTGGCCCTATAGAGGGCTCCAAAACGTAGACGGTCCCATGCATATGGGCCATGAATATTGCGGAATCGTCGTCGAGGTCGGTGCAGAGGTGCGCACGGTGCGTCCCGGCCAGTTCGTCGTCGGCTCGTTCTGCCTCTCCGACAACATCTGCCCGCATTGCCGCTTCGGTTTCCAGTCGTCCTGTGTGCAGCGCGAGTTCATGTCGGGCGCGCAGGCGCCTTATGCCCGCGTGCCGCTGGCCGATGGCACACTGGTCGCCACTGCCGAGGTGCCGTCGGCCGAACTGATTCCTGACCTGCTGGCTGTGTCCGACGTGCTCGGCACCGGCTGGTATGCGGCCGACGCGGCCGAGGTCCGCGAAGGGTCGACGGTGGTGGTCGTCGGCGACGGCGCGGTCGGCCTGATGGGTGTGCTGGCGGCTAGGGAGCTGGGCGCGGAGCGCATCATCGCCATGAGCCGCCACAAGAGCCGTCAGGACCTTGCCCGCGAATTCGGCGCGACCCACATCGTGGCCGAGCGCGGCGAGGAAGGCATTGCGCGCATCAAGGAGCTGACCAAGGGCGTCGGCGCGGACTCCGTGCTGGAATGCGTCGGCACGGGAGAATCTTTCGACCAGGCGCTGGCCTGCGCGCGGCCCGGCGGCACGATCGGCTATGTCGGCGTACCGCATGGCGTGAGCTTCGACGGCCAAAGACTGTTCTTCGGCCAGAAGCGGATGCTGGGCGGCCCGGCGCCGGTTCGCCGCTTCCTGCCAGACCTGATGGACCGCGTACTCAAGGGCAGCATCAAGCCCGGCAAAGTCTTCGACCTCAAGCTGCCGTTGGCCGAGGTCGCCGAAGGCTACCGCGCGATGGACGAGCGCCGCGCGATCAAGGTCATGCTCTCCGTGTGAACGAAGACTGGGAGGACAGCCCGTTCGCGCTCACATCAGATAAGGAACAAAGACATATGACGATGAGATGGAGGATCGCCGCCTTTGCGCTCGCGCTTTCGGCCGCCACGCCGGCCCATTGCGGGGAGTCCCCGATCGTCGGCGCGTGGCGCATGACGTCGCTAGAAGTCGGCGCGGGTGGAAACCTCAAGCTCGTACCGTATTCCGGTCAGGTTATTTTCACCGAGGCCGGCACTCTCTCGGTACAGGCGCAGAATCCCGAGGCCAAGGCGCCCGACACGCCTTACACAAGGAATGGCTACGAAGCCTATTACGGACCCGTCGCCATCAACGACCGGGACAAGACCTTCGTCATCACTGTCGAGTCTTCCCTGGTCCGCAATCTTGACGGGCAAAGCATGAAGCGCAAATTCGACGTCTCGGATAGTAAGCTGGTCCTCACGCCGGACAATCCGGCCGAGGGCTGGCGCGTGACCTACGAGCGCGAGTGATCTGAACAGCCCGGCTCTTAAGGTGCCACCGATGGCCACGATGGCGCGGACCTCAGGCCGAAATGACGCGATGGCGGAACTGTTGCCGATCATGGCGGCTGTCTTCGCCGGCTTCCTGCTGATCGGCCTGGCGCTGCCCGTCCTGCCGCTGCATCTTCACCAGCGGCTCGGTTTCGGTCCCTTCGCCGTCGGGCTGGTGACGGGTAGCCAGTTCGTCGCCTCGATGCTGTCGCGCATTGGAGCCGGAAATTATGCCGATGGCCGCGGCGGCAGGCGGGCCGTCATTATCGGACTCATTGCCGCTGCGCTGGCGGGGTTCATTTATCTCGGCTCGCTGGCATTGCTTGACCGGCCGCTAGTGTCCGCGTCTTGGCTCTTCGCCGGCCGGGCGGTGCTGGGCGCGGCCGAGAGCTTTATCATCACCGGGGGCGTCGCCTGGGGCCTGGCCCTTGCGGGCGGACAGGACTCCGGAAAGGTCATCGCCTGGGTGGGTACGGCGATGTTCGCGGCGCTCGCGCTCGGCGCACCGATCGGATCTGCGCTTTACGCGGCCGTAGGCTTCGCGGCGATCGCTCTCGCGACGCTCGTCCTGCCGCTTGCGACGCTGCTTGCCATCCTGCCGATGCGTAGTGCCAGCCCCGCCGCGAGCACTACGCGGCAATCATGGAAGAGCGTGGCGCGAGCGGTCTGGCTTCCCGGCATCGGAGCCGCTTTCAGCAGCCTCGGCTATGGCGCAATCCTGTCCTTCGGCGCGCTGCTCTTTGCCGAGCGCGGTTGGCAGCCAGTCTGGCTTCCCTTCACCGCCTATGCCGCTTCGCTGATCGCGGCAAGGCTATGCTTCGGCCACCTGCCTGACAGGTTAGGGGGCGCGCGCGTCGCCGTGATCTTCGTGGCGGTCCAGGCCGCAGGGCTGATGTTGATCTGGCTTGCGCCCGGGCCTGTACTCGCCGCCATCGGAGCGGGGCTGACCGGCCTCGGCTATTCGCTGGTCTATCCCGGTCTCGGTGCCGAGGCCGTAAGCAGTCTTCCGCCACGCAGCCGCGGCCTGGCCATGGGATTCTACACCGTCTTCCTCGACTTGGCGCTAGGCTTCGGCAGTCCGGCGCTCGGAATGGTCGCCGCGTCGGCCGGCTTGCAATTCGTCTTCTTCGCGGTCGCGGTGGCAACACTTCCGGCGTTTGGCATCGCTCTGCTGCTGGGACACCATGACGCTCCGCTTTAATGCCGGATGGCTGTACTCGGGATCTCTGACCTACGCTCCGACCCATTTGATCTTGGCCCGAGCGATTTGGAATTCCGAAACAGATGGTCATAGCCTTCGCAATTGCGAGGGGCCATCTGCAATCGGGCCGTCTCTAAGTCTTCCAGCACGGTTGCTATGTAGGTACAGCAGTCACTCCCACAACCTACCAGGCATAGGCCCCCGGCGCTTCGCCGCCGGAGCCTGGCCAAATCTTGTCCAGCCTCATCAGTGTTTCATTCGAAAGCTTCAGCAAGGGTGCCTTCAAGTTCTCGCGGAGCTGCACCACCGTCCGGGGACCGCTGATCACCGCGCTGACAATCGGATTGTGGAGCAACCACGCGAGGGCCACGAGGGCCGGCGCTTCGCCCAGTTCATCGCAGAGCGCTTCATAGGCTTCCAATTGCGGGCGCAGTTCGGCGATCCGCGGTTGAAGCGGCGTCGACGAGCCGTGCCCCTGGGCTGCCCCGCGGAGCACGCCGCCGAGCAACCCAGCGCCGATCGGTCCATAGGGGATGAGGCCCACCCCGTAGTGACGCAGCGCCGGGATCACCTCTAGCTCAATGATACGCTGCGCGAGGTTGTAGAGGCTCTGCTCGGAAGCCAGTCCCAGCAGATTGCGCGACGCGGCCGTGCACTGGGCAGTGGCGATGTCCCAGCCCGGGAAGTTGCTGCTGCCCACGTAGGTGATCTTGCCCTCGCGGATCAGTTGCTCCATCGCCTGCCAGATTTCCTCCCACGGTGTGACCCGGTCGACGTGATGCATCTGGTAGAGATCGATGTGATCGGTTTTCAGCCGCCGCAAGCTGGCTTCGCAGGCCCGTCGGATGTGATAGGCAGACAAGCGGCGATCGTTGGGACCAGAATCCATCGGCTGGTAGACCTTCGTCGCCAATACAATCCGGTTGCGCCGGCCGCCCTGCGCGAGCCAGCGGCCGATGATCTCCTCGGAGGTGCCGTAGCCCTTCTCCATTTCGGGCGATTGCGGGCCTCCATAAACATCCGCCGTGTCGAAGAGATTGATGCCGGCGTCGAGAGCTTCGTCCATGATCGTGACACTGTCCGCCTCATCGATCTGCCAGCCGAATTCCATCGTGCCGAGGGCTATTCGGCTGACCTTGATGCCGGTCCGACCTAGATGAGTGTAA
>NZ_JBFULQ010000287.1:0-7075 GCF_054049815.1 Mesorhizobium sp. P5_C1
TGCCGATGGTGAGGGTGAAGGCCGGGCGGCCGATCGAGCCGGCGAGCGGCCCGACGATGGTGTCGCGCGGCACCGCCGGTGCCGACGCGACGATGAGACGAACGGGTGCGGCCGTCGGTTCGGGCTCGGCAGCCTGCCGCAGCAGGAACACCGGCCGGCCGGCACTCTGTGCCCGGGCATGCAGCCGGCGCGTCGCGGTCAGGTCGAGCCGCTGCGGATTGCCGCGGATCTCGAGGATGACGGCGGCGAGCGCCGTCATCCGGGCGGCCTCCTCGGCGACCCACAGCGCATCGACAAGTTTTGGCGCCTCGGAAAACAGCAATTGCTCGGGTTCGATGCCGAACGAGGCATGAAGCCCCCTGGCATAGGGAAAGCCGGCCTCGCGAAAAATCTCCGATGTGCCGATCCAGAGCACCGGCAACCCTTGCGTCTGCTTGAGGATCAGGCTTGCGAGCGACAGAGCGAAGCCGGCGACGGCTCCGGCATCGCGGGTTTCAATGCCATGGATTTCGCTCAAGGCGGCTTTCGGCAGGCCGCCGCTCAGGGCGGCATCGAGCCGCTCGACGCCGGTGGACAGGAACGCATCCGGCAGCGCCGTGGCAACGCCTCGGCGGACAATCGTCACATCGATGCTGGGGCCGGCGTCGACGCGAACATCGGGAGCCGCGGCGGCCGGCGCCTGCAGGCGCTCGGGCAGCGTTCCCTCGATCTTCGCGATCTGGCGGCGCAGGGCAAAAACAGTCTCCCGCGCCACGGCGGTCATCGCCATGACGGTCAGCTTTCACTCACAATTGTTCCTGTTATGTTCCTATAGATTCCAGAGGGTGCTGGAAGAGTCAAGCGGAGTCATGGGGAATTTATTCCTGCCCCGGGGCTTGTCGGAGGCGTGGGCCGCCCCCGCCATTTGCCGATTGCGGCGCGAAAGCCTATATGCCGGGATCAAAGGACACAGCATGGCCCGCATCTACAAGACCCGCAGCTGGCACGACGAGCTTTCGCCGTCGATGGAGGAAATGGAGTTCCTGGCGCTGGAGGCTTACGCCCATCTGCCGGAGGATTTTCGCAAGCTGACTGGCGAGATCGTCATCCAGATCGCCGAGTTCCCGACCGACGAGATCATGGACGATCTGTCGCTGGAAACGCCCTTCGACCTGCTCGGCCTGTTCGAGGGACGCGGCATCGCCGAGCGCTGGAATCCGCAGACCGGCGAAGGCCCGAATCGTATCACGCTCTACCGCCGCGCCATCCTCGACTACTGGGCCGAAAACGAGGAAACGCTGGGCGACATCGTCACCCACGTGCTGATCCACGAGATCGGCCACCATTTCGGCCTCTCGGACGATGATATGGAGAAGATCGAAGAGGCGGCTGAGTAGAACGTCAGAGGCTTGCGCACAGCGGTAAGGAACTGGCGTCTCATTCCTTCGCGCCCCCTCTGGCCTGCCGGCCATCTCCCCTCAAGTGGGGAGATTGGCAGTTTCAACCTCCGCTCCTTTTCTTCCACGCTGAAAATTAGCGAAAGCCGTCCACGACATCCGATCTCCCCCCTTGAGGGGGAGATGTCCGGCAGGACAAAGGGGGCGCTGTCCCGCCAGCGTGGGACTATACCAATCGCCAAGCCTACCAATCACTCAGCTTGGTATCCGGCCCATATTCCTGACCGTCGATATCCTTGACCACGGCCTGGCCGCAGCGCATCGTCTTGGCCTCCTTGTCGAAGGCATAGGTCGGCGAGCCGAACAGGTGCCAGCCCTTGTTCAGCGCCGCAGTCACCTTGTGGCAGAAGCTGGCATCGTCAGGGCCAGTGAGAAAGCGGTAGAGTTTCATCCGTCAATTCCTGTCGTGAGTGCCCTTAGCCCGCGAGCATCAGGCGATATCATGCGCCGATGGCCGCCGCCTTCGCCAGCAGTTTTTCAGCTTGCGCCAAGTGCAGCCTCTCGACCATTTTTCCATTCAGCGCAATCACGCCCTTGCCGGCATTTTCCGGAAGCGCAAAGGCATCCTTCACCACGCGTGCCTCGGCCACGGCTTCAGCGGACGGCGCGAAGGCCAGGTTCGCCGCTTCGATCTGGGCCGGATGGATGAGGCTCTTGCCGTCGAACCCCATGGCCGCCGCTTCCGTGCATTCATGGGCGAAGGCGTCGAGGTCGCGAAAATCGTTGGAGACGCCGTCGAGAATGTCGAGGCGGCCGGCGCGCGCGGCCAGCACCATCTGCATCAGCCACGGCACGAGGTAGCGCCGGTCAGGAGTCGCCGACACGCCGGTGCCGTTGAGCAGGTCGTTCGTTCCGGCAACGAAACAAGCCAAGCGCGAAGCCGGATCGCGGCCAAGTTCGGCAATGGCGCCGATGTTGAGCAGCGCCTTGGGCGTCTCGATCATCGCCCACAGTTTCACGCTGTCGGGAGCAAAATTGTCGTCGAGCACATCGCCCGCCTCGAGCAGGTCGCGCGGCGTGTCGACCTTGGGCAACAGGATGCCGTCGGGCTCGCAGCTAGCGACAGCCAGCAGGTCGTCGGCGCCCCATTCGCTGGCCAGCGCATTGACGCGCACCACCATCTCGCAGCGGCGGCCAAGGTGGTTGGCAACCGGGCGGTTGGCGAAGATGTCGGCCAGCTTTTCACGCACGGCGATCTTGTCGGCCGGAGCGACGCCATCTTCGAGGTCGATGATGACGGCATCGCAGGCAAGCTGCGCGATCTTGGCCAGCGCCCTGTCGTTGGAGGCGGGGATGTAAAGCACCGAGCGGCGCGGACGATAGGTTTCCATGGCTGATCTATGCCGTCTGTGGATGGTCGAGGCAAGTCGTCTCCAGCCCTGCACGAAAACTGCATACGCATGCGGAAAACCTCCTCCGATCCGCCCCGCCGTCTCCCTGCCGGCCTGCGAGACAGGCGGCATGCAAAACCGAGCAAAACCCCGTTGGTCCCTTCCTTACCGGCTGCGCAGCGAGGGCTGGTGGCTGGTCGATCCGCCGCGCGCGAATCCGGTGGCGATCCTCATCCCTTTCGCCCGCAAGTGCCCGCCGACCATCCGGCTGGAAGCCGTCAGGAGGGCCAGGTCATGACAGCGTTCGTCTCTGCCGCGCCGAGTTATTGCGCGCGCCTCGGTGTTGCCGTGCTGCTGGTCGCGCTGGCGGATTTTCTCTTCTACGGCCAGCCAGCCGGCATCACGGTTTTCCTGTTCGCCATCCTGATTGCCGCCGCCGTGGTGGCCGTGCATCCCGCCGCCTTCAGCGACGGCAGGCTGTGGATCAAGCCCACCGCGCTGCTTGTCGCGCTGCTGCCGCTCGCCGAAAATGTCAGCGCTCTGTCGGTATCGATCGCGCTTGCGGCCCTGGTCGTCTTCGCGCTCTCGCTGAGCGGGCGGCTGCGCCATCGCATCGCTCGCATTGCCTGCCAGATCGCACTGTTCGGGCTGGCGGCGCCGTTCCGGTTCGCCAACGACTTCATCCGCTGGCGCAGGACGGCGCGTCGCTTCGGCCGGCGCCGCGTCCGGCTGGCAGCGATCGCCGTCTGGGTCATGCCGCTGACGCTGGGCGCCGTCTTCCTGGCGCTGTTCGGCGCCGCCAATCCGGTCATCGACTACTGGCTGTCGCTGATCGACCTGCTGAAGCTGCTCGATCTCATCCAGCTCACGCGGATTGCCTTCTGGCTGTTCGTGCTGGTCTGTGTCTGGGCCTTTCTACGGCCACGCCTGCCGCGTCGGGTTCGTCGCATCCCTCGCGCGACGCCGGCGGTGGTCAGCACTCAAGCTGAGAAAACCATCGCCATAGAGGATATCCTGTTCGGCAAAGCCGCCATCCTGCGCGCGCTTGTTGTCTTCAACATCCTGTTTGCGCTGCAGACCGGGCTCGACGCCACCTATCTGTGGGGTGGGGTGGCGCTGCCCGATGGGCTGAGCTATGCGGCTTACGCGCATCGCGGCGCCTATCCCTTGATCGTCACCGCGCTGCTTGCCGCCGGCTTCGTGCTGGCGGCGCTCAGGCCGGGAAGCGAAACATCGGGGGATCCGCTCATCCGCCGGCTGGTCTATGCCTGGGTGGCGCAGAACATCATGCTGGTCATCTCGTCGATCCTGCGGCTCGATCTCTATGTCGGCATCTACGCGCTGACCTACTGGCGCATCGCGGCTTTCGTCTGGATGGGGCTGGTGGCATCAGGTCTTGCGCTGATCATCGCCCGCATAGCGCTCGGAAAATCCAATGAATGGCTGTTGTCCGCCAATCTTCTGACGTTATCTCTGACGCTTTATACCGGCTGTTTCATCAATTTCGCCGCGCTGATCGCCAATTACAATGTCGACCACTCCCTCGAAATGACCGGCCAAGGCATCTCCCTCGACGCCTGGTATCTGCGCTCGCTCGGCCCGGGTGCGTTTCCGGCAATGGATCGCTTCCTCGATCATCAGAGTCGAGCCGCCAACAATTCGGTCTTCCGCGAACTGGCAGGGCGGCGCGGCAACGACGAAGACTGGTATCGAACCGTTCAGGAAAACTGGCGGGCCTGGAGCTTTCGCGACTGGCGCCTGCTTCGCTATCTCGACAGCAAGGGGTCGCTCGTGCTTCCTCAGCCTTCGCAACCTTCCTTGCCGGGCCGCTGACCGATGCCGCATAACATCCTCGTCGCCGACGATGACCCGCATATCCGCGAGGTGATCTGCTTCGCGCTGGAAAAGGCCGGCATGAAAACGCTTGGGGTGGCCGACGGCGCCGCCGCCTTGCAGGAGATCGGACGCCGCGCGCCGGATCTCGTCGTGCTCGACATCGGCATGCCGGAGATGGACGGGCTGGAGGTCTGCCGGCGGCTGCGGCACACATCCGACGTGCCGGTGCTGTTCCTGTCCGCGCGCGACGAGGAGATCGACCGCATCCTCGGGCTCGAAATGGGCGGCGACGACTATGTGACAAAACCGTTCAGCCCGCGAGAGCTGGTCGCCCGCGTCAACGTCATCCTGCGGCGCGCCCGCCCGGTGCTGCCCGAACCGGCCGACGACAGGCAGTTCGCGCATGGCAAGCTCGCTCTGGCGCCGGCCAGCCACGCCGCCAGCTTCGATGGCAAGCCGCTTGCCCTGACCGGGATCGAGTTCTCCATCCTGAAAGGATTTTTGGCGCGGCCGACGCATGTGCTCGACCGCGACGCGGTGATGGCAAACGCCTATGCCGCCAACATCCATGTCGCCGGCCGCACTGTGGACAGCCATATCCGCAACATCCGCGCCAAGCTGGCGGCGGCGGGTTGCCTGGATGCTATCGAGACTGTGCACGGCGTCGGCTTCCGGCTCGGCCGATGCGGTTGACGGCCTCCCGCAAATGGATCGGCCGCAAATGGCGGCCGCGCCTTGCCACGGTCGTCGTTGCCATCCTGATCCTGGTGATGGCGTTGCCGCTGGTGGGCCTGTTCTTCTTTCGGCTCTACGAGAACCAACTGATCCGCCAGACCGAAGCCGAGTTGATCGCGCAAGGTGCCGCCATCGCCGCCATCTATGCGCAGGACGTGCGCGATGCCGGCATCCCGCCGGAAAAACTCGGCGCGCCAATGCCGCGGGCAAACGCGGATGCGAGCCGCAGCGTCGATCCCGACCCTCTGTACAGGCCGATCGAGCCGCAGCTCGATCTCGCTTCCGACACCGTGCTGCCGACGCGGCCGGCGGCGATGCCTGCCACCATCGATCCCGCCTTCGCCGCCATCGGCGCGCGCCTGTCCGGTGTTCTCGATGCCACGCAGAAAACCACGCTGGCCGGCTTCCGGCTGCTCGACCCCACCGGCGTCGTCATTGCCGGACGTGGCGAGGTCGGGCAATCGCTTGACGGGGTTGAAGAGGTGCGCGAGGCCCTTGCCGGCCGCTATGCCAGTGCGCTGCGGCTGCGCATTCCCAACCAGCCGGCGCCACCGCTCTATTCGGTCAGCCGAGGCACCAAGGTGCGTGTCTTTGTCGCCCTGCCTGTGGCCATAGACGGTAAGGTCGCCGGCGTGGTCTATGTGTCGCGGACGCCCAACAACATCGTCAAGCATCTCTATGGCGAGCGCGGCAAGGTGACCCTGGCGGCAATCACCATCCTCGGCGGCACGCTGCTCATCGGCCTGGTCTTCCTGCGTACCGTCAGTCGGCCGATCTATGCGCTGATCGACCGCACCCAGCGCATCGCCGCCGGCGACCGCCAGGCCATCAAGCCGCTCGACCACCACGGCACCTATGAAATGGCGGAGCTCTCCGCCGCCTTCCTCGACATGGCGGAAAAGCTGCAGGCGCGATCGGACTCGATCCAGACCTTTGCCACCCATGTGTCGCATGAGCTCAAATCGCCGCTGACGGCGATCCAGGGTGCGGCCGAGCTGCTCCGCGATTCCGGTTCGGCGATGGACGAGGCCGAGCGGCAGCGCTTCTCCAACAACATCGTCACCGATGCGGGGCGGCTCAATCTGCTGGTGCGCCGGCTGCTCGACCTGGCGCGGGCCGAGAATCTGGCGCCGAGCGGTGAAAGTACCTCGATCGGCGCAGCGCTGGCACTGCTTCCTGTAGACAACAGGCTGGCGGTTCGTGTCGAGGCCGGCGGCGAGATCGATTTGCGCATATCGGCTGAGAACGCGGCAATCGTGCTTGCCAATCTCATCGACAATTCAGCCAGGCACGGCGCGACGCAGGTGTCGGTCACCGTGGCGAGCACCGGCGGCAAGGCGTCCATCCTGGTCAGCGACGACGGCGCCGGCATTTCGCCGAGCAACCGGGCGCGCATCTTCGAACCATTCTTCACCACGCGGCGCGATTCCGGCGGCACCGGCATGGGGCTCGGCATCGTGCTGGCCCTCCTGAAAGCGCATGATGGTATGATCCAGCTGGTTGACTCCGAACGCGGCACGCGCTTCGAGATTACCTTGCCAACCGCGTGACTCCCCAATCAGCGGCTCGAACCGGAAAGGGCATAAAAAGCGTGCGCTACGACATTGTCATCATCGGCGGGGCCATCGTTGGATCCTCGATCGCCTACTATCTGCGCGAGGAGGGGTTTTCGGGCTCCATCGCGCTGATCGAGCGCGATCCGCAATTTGCCCATGCGGCGACGACGCTGTCCTGCGC
>NZ_JBFULQ010000288.1:0-7072 GCF_054049815.1 Mesorhizobium sp. P5_C1
CATTGGAGCCGATCGCGTAACAGTGCTTTCCGTACCGCGTGTAGGTCATGATCATCTGGAACAGCACCGCCAGCGACAGGAAGATGATGACGGGCATCAGGCCTTTGCCGATGGCCGCGAAACTGTCGGTGGGGAACGAGATAGGCTGTCCCTTGGACCACCATTTGGCGATGCCGCGCGCGGTCACCATCATGCCGAGCGTGGCGATGAACGGCGGAATGCGCGTGTAGGCAATCAAGGCGCCGTTGACCAGGCCGGCGAACAGCCCGCAACTGATGGCGACCAGCAGCGGCACGATGACGGGCAGGTCGGTCCAGCCTTGCGCGAGGAACATCGCCTTGGGGTTGGGATTGCCGTTGACGGTCGCCACCTGGGCAAAACTCATGGCGATCATTGCGGTCGCGCCGACGATCGAACCCGAGGACAGGTCGATGCCGCCGGTGATGATCACTTGCGTCACGCCGATGGCGATGATGCCGACGATCGACACCTGCAGGATGATGATCTGCAGGCGTGCCTCGTTGAAGATCCCGCTGACGTCGCTGCGGGTGTTGAACAGGAAGCTGTCGCCGAGGAAGATCCGGCCGATCAGTTCGAAGACGACGACGAGGATGACAAGCGCCAGGAAAACGTTGATTTCGGCAGGCCACGCGCGCTTCTTCGCGTCGTAGCCGACCCCGCCGACGCCATGAGATGTCTGTGCCAAATCTTTTATCCTCCGTCAGCCGCGGTCGCCCCTCGCTGCCTTGCCGGCGCTGAGGGAAGGGGAGCGGCGCTGACGCGCCGCTCCTAATGCCCGTTGCTCAGTTCTTCTTCAGGAACTTGTCGATGTTCGCCGGCGTCACCAGCTGGAAGGGGACGTAGACCTTGTGTTCGACCTTCTCGCCCTTTGACAGTTTCAATGCCGCGTCCAGCGCGCCCGCGCCCTGGCCGGCCGCGTCCTGGAACACGGTTGCGTCAAGGTCGCCCGCCTGCATTGCTGCAAGCGCGTCCTGGGTGGCGTCGACGCCGCCGACCACGACCGACTTCATGTCGATGTTGGCAGCCTTCATCGCCTGGATGGCGCCGATGGCGCTTTCGTCATTGTTGGCGATGACGCCATCGAACGGCTTACCGGTCGACAGCCAGTTGGTCATCAGGTTCTGGGCCTCGTCGCGGTTCCAGTTCGACGTCTGCTTGTCGATGATCTTGATGAAGCTGCAATCCGGCGTGGCGATCACCTCTTCAATATCCTTGGTGCGCTGCACGGCGGCCTGGTTGGACAGTTCGCCCATGATCACATAGACATTGGCTTCCTTCTTGCCGGCTTCCTTGAACAGGCGGCAGACTTCCTTGGTCTCGAGCGTGCCGGAATCGGCCTCGTTCGAAGCGACGAATGCCTGGTTTTCCGGCAGCTTGTCGACATTGACCGGTTCGCGGTTGACGTAGACCAGCGGGATCTTGGCGGCCGCCGCGGCGTCCGACATTGCCTGCGTGGCCGAGGTGTCGACCGGGTTGACGATGATCGCGTCGACGCCGGAGGCGGCGAAGTTCTTGATCTGGTCAAGCTGCTTGGCGACGTCGTTCTGCGCGTCCTCGACCTGCAACTCCACGCCGCTCATGCCCTTGGCCTGCTCGATCATGCCGTTGCGAAGCACGGTCAGGAAGTTGTCGTCGAACTTGGCCATCGATACGCCGACCTTGGCGGCCATGGCGGATGAACTCATCAGCGCCGCGAAAGCGACGCCCAAAATCAGTTTCTTCATTGTGTTTCTCCTCCACATATTGGTGTCCGGTTGCACCGATCTATCCGGAATCCCCGATCTCCCCGGGGAATCTCTCCCTGATATCGCTTCGCTCCGTATTGCATTCCCTGCTTGGGCTGGAACGCCAAACCCTCTGTTTGAAACAGACGTTCCGGAACGAAAGAACCAAAATGCACAGTTGGTGAAATATTTATTCCATTCCAGCGGAACGTCAAGTGCGATTCCGCGGCCTGCCGCCGGATTTTCGGATCGTTCTGATGGATTCTATCATTCCCCGCCGCTGCACTCGCGCGGGAAAGGTCAGATATTTTCCGGCAGATAGATGTCGAAGGGCAGGAAGGTCTGGCCAGGGGCGTTGGCTGCGCCGGTTTCGATGGCATGCACCATCCGATCGACCAGTTCGCGGCAGAGCGCGGCCAGCGGCGTCGAGATCACCATGGTGAGGATGTTGTCGGCAAGTGCCGCGCGCGACTCGGCGTTGATCTCGTTGCAGACGACCACAGGCATATTTACGGGCCTTGCTGCCCGCAGCGCCGAGACCGCGCCTTCCATGCCGCCGCCCGCGACGTAGCAGCCGGCAAGATCCGGATAGCGCGCCAGAAGATCGATCATCGCATCATGGGTTACTTGGTTCGCTTCCAGGTTGACCAACGTTTCCAGCACGCTGAAGTCGGGTGCATGCTCGCGAAAGAAAGAGCGGAAGCCGATCTCGCGCAACTCGTGGCCATGGAAACGGTGGCTGCCGACGAAGAGGGCGACTTTGCCGGGCTGCCGCGCCGCCCTGGCGATCATCCAGGCCGCGGTACGACCGACCTTGCGGTTGTCGAGGCCGACATAGCCCTCGCGGATACCGGCGGCAAAATCGGACAGCAGCGAGAAGACTGGCTGCCCCCTAGCCTTCAACGCCTCGACCGCCGCCGTCAGGGTCGGATGGTCCGGGCCGACAACGGCGATGGCCCTCGATTTTGCCGCCAGCTTGCGCATCTGGGTGGCGATCTCGTCGGGGACCAGGGAACTGGCGAAGTCGATGGTTGCGGCGCCGCGGAACCGCTGCGATTGCGAGACCGCCAGTTCGAGCTCCGATGCGAAATCGCCGTAGAAGACATCATTGCCTCGCAAAAGCAGGAAACCCAGCCGGTACTCCGGCAATTCATGGCGCATCCGCTGCTTGATCAAGCCGGCCGCGTGATAGCCGATCTCGGTCGCGGTTTCATAGACGCGCCGCGCGGTCTCCTCGCGCACCGGCAGGCGATTGTTGAGCACGCGGTCCACCGTGGCAACGCTGACGCCGGAGATGCGCGCCAGATCGGATATGGTCGGCCGTTTCGCCATGGTCGTCCTCGTTCGATTGCCGAATATTGATACATCATTCTGATAGGAAATGATAGAAACTATCTTTGTGATATTGAGTCCATCACGAGCAAACGGTATTTTCAGGCTGGAAGGCATATGGGCAACCGGCATTCGCCTGGGCGCGTGCCTTGCCGAGGAGGCAATCATGACCACTGCGCCGTCCCGGCGTGACTACAGCCTGATCGGCCGCGACGCCAAGCTCGCCGTCGAGACCGGCCTGTCGGCGGCCGAGTGGTATCACACCGAGATCCCGCGCAAGCAGATGAAGGAGTTGATGCAGCGCTCCGACGGACCGGCGATCCGCGATACCATCATCTGGCTCGCCGCCCTGATCCTCAGCGGCGCCGGCGCCGCCTGGTTCTGGGGCACATGGTGGTGCGTGCCGTTCTTCTTCGTCTACGGCGTGCTCTATGGCTCATCCACCGATTCACGCTGGCATGAATGCGGCCACGGCACCGCCTTCCGGACGCAGTGGATGAATGATGTGGTCTACCAGATCGCCTGCTTCATGATCATGCGCAATCCGGTGACCTGGCGCTGGAGCCACACGCGCCACCACACCGACACCATCATCGTCGGCCGCGACCCGGAAATCTCGGTCATGCGGCCACCGGACCTGGTTCGCGTCGTCCTGGCCTTTGTCGGTGTGCTCGATGCCTGGCATGCGATGAGCGACATGCTGCGCAACGCGGCCGGGAACATCAGCGCGGCCGAAAAGACCTTCATTCCGGAGCAGGAGCAGCCAAGGGCAATCCGCTTCGCCCGCATCTGGACGGCGATCTATGCAGCCACCATCGCACTGGCGCTCTATACCGGTTCGTTCCTGCCCCTGATGCTGGTCGGCCTGCCCAGGCTCTACGGCGCCTGGCATCACGTTATGGTCGGGCTACTGCAACATGGCGGCCTGGCCGACAACGTCACCGACCATCGCTTCAACAGCCGCACCGTCTACATGAACCCGATCAGCCGCTTCATCTATTGGAACATGAACTACCATGTCGAGCATCACATGTTTCCGATGGTGCCGTACCACGCGCTGCCGAAGCTGCATGAGCTGATCAAGCACGATTTGCCGGCGCCGACGACGTCGATCCTGGCCGGCTATCGCGAGATGATCCCAACCTTCCTGCGCCAATTGCGCAACGAAGACTATTTCCTCAAGCGCGARCTGCCGCCSACCGCCAGGCCATATCGCGAGGAATTCCACAACGATGCCGTCGCGGCGGCCGAGTGATCGTGCGGCTATCCGATTTCCACGGGAGGACTGAATGAGCGACTGGGTCGAGGCCTGTGCCGCAGGTGATATCGATGAAGAGGATGTGATGCGTTTCGATCATGGCGGCCGCACCTTCGCTATCTATCGCAGCCCGGACGATGACTATTTCGCCACCGACGGTCTGTGCACCCATGAAAAGGTGCATCTCGCCGACGGCCTGGTGATGGACGACATCATCGAATGCCCCAAGCACAATGGCCGCTTCAACTACAAGACGGGGGACGCCCGCGGCGCGCCGGTCTGCGTCAACCTCAGGACCTATCCGGTCAAGGTCGACGCCGGCAAAGTCCTTATCCAGATCGGATGACTGGTATGACGCGAGGGATGGTCATCATCGGGGCCGGCGAGTGCGGCGGCCGGGCAGCCTTGGCGCTGCGCGATCTCGGCTATGACGGGCCGGTGACGCTGGTCGGCGACGAGCCGCATCTGCCCTACGAGCGCCCGCCTCTGTCCAAGGAGGCGATGGCCAGCGAGGCGCCCGAAATCAAGGCGATCGCCAGCGATGCAATCCTGGCTGAGAAATCGATCCGCCATATCCATTCCATCCAGGCCGTGGCGATCGATCGTGCACCGCATATGGTGCGTCTGTCGGACGGTTGGGCCCTGCCTTATGACAAGCTGCTGCTCGCCACCGGATCGACCCCGCGCAAGCTGCCGAAGCCGGGATTGGGTTCGCGCTGCGTCTATCTCCGCACCTTCGCCGATGCGCTGGCCATTCGCGCCCATCTCAGCGCCGGCAAGCGTATCGCCATTGTCGGCGGCGGCTTCATCGGCCTCGAGCTCGCCGCCGCGGCCCGCAAACTCGGCGCTTCGGTCATCGTCATCGAGGCGCAGCCGCGCATCCTGATGCGTGGCGTGCCGGCCGAGATCGCCGAAATCATCCATGCTGCGCACGTCGCCGAGGGTGTGAGCATCTTGTGTGGAGACGGCATAGCGTCCGTCGACGACGACGGCAAAGAGGTCCGCATCGCACTCGCCGGCGGACAGCAGATATCAGCCGATCTCGCGGTCATCGGCATCGGCGCCGTACCGGTGACCGGGTTGGCGGCCGAGGCGGGGCTGACGATCGACAACGGCATCGCTGTCGATGCGGAGCTGCGCAGCAGCGATCCCGACATCTTCGCCGCCGGCGATTGCTGCTCGTTTCCACTCGCCGTCTATGGCGGCCGCCGCGTGCGGCTGGAAGCCTGGCGCAACGCCCAGGAACAGGGTGCGCTGGCGGCCGGGAACATGCTGGGGGCTGGCGAGGCGCATGCGGCTGTGCCGTGGTTCTGGTCGGATCAGTATGGTCTGTCCCTGCAGATCGCCGGGCTTTCCGACGAAGGCCGCAGCGTCGTGCGCCGCGATCTCGGCGACGGCGCCTTTATCCTCTTCCATCTGGACGAAGACGGCCGGCTGGTGGCGGCCAGCGGCATCGGTCCAGGCAATGCGGTCGCCCGCGACATCCGGTTGGCCGAAATGCTGATCGGCAAACGGGCGAAGCCGGCGCCGGAAGCACTCGGTTCACAGGCCATCAAGCTGAAGTCCTTGCTGGCGGCGTAGCGAATGCTTCGGTGCAGGACGTCGGTTCCGGCTCAAAAGCCTGAAACCGCACCTTAGAAAAGCGCCTTCAGCTCCGGCAGCTTGTCGTTGACCAGCCAGCCGTAATAATTCTCCTCGGGCAGCTTTTCAGGCTCGCCGGCGGCGCGGCGCCTGTCGTTCTCCGCCTTCAGCGCTTCGGCGCGCTGCTCCGGATTGCCGACATTGTAGAGCGTGGCCGTGAGCCCCGGATTTCCCGAAATGTCGAAGCCGGCAATGTTCTTGTAGGCGTCGATCGATTTCCGGATCGTCGCCGCGACGTAAGGCAGCGTCAGGTCGGGATCCATGATGGTCTTGTAGACCGAGTTGGGATCGGCAACGTCGAGCTTCGGCAGACCCGAAACCTTGTGCACGAGATCGCTCATCTGCAAGGCCGTCAGCGGGTTGAGCTGGCCGAGGCCAAAGGTCTGGCCGGCATAATAGGGCTGGAAGAAGGTGGCGCCGAAACGGTCGTCCGGGAAGCTCTCGCCACCGACGCTTTTGCCGCGAAACGAATGGTTCCACACCTGCTCGCGGCATTCCCACAGATCATAGCTGTCCGAAACCCCAGCGCATTTCTTGAATTCCGGCCGCTGCACGAAATCGGTGATGTCCTCGCCGTCATAGGCGAAGGTCAGCTTGCTGGAGAGATAGGAAATCGCCTTGACGTAGTAGGTCTGCAGCCGGTCGTAGGCGTCGACATTGTAGGTGTGCTCACCGACGATGGCGCCGACGATGTGCAGGGGGTCAATGCCGTAGGCCGCGGCGGCCTTCTTGATCTTGCCGCGCAGTTCGGCGTCGTTCTTCAGCAAGGCGTAGACCTTGCGATACTTCGCCTGGAAGGTGGTGTTGGTGGCCTGCGTGCGCCGGCTCGAAGCACCGGGAATATCCGGCTGCTCGGCGTTGCGGTTTCCTGGCGGCACCAATGTCGCCGCATCGGCGGYGAACAGCGTCGCAGCCAGCGTCAAGCCGAGAATGCCCAGGATCAGTCTTTTCATGCGCCGCCGCCTGCAGATGTTGCCGCGCAAACTAGGTAGTGCTCTTTCTCGAGTCGAGAGCGCCCCATCCGCCGGCAAGACGAAAGGTGGCCAGATGGTGCCATCTGGCCACACATGATTCTGTTTGCCGGACTGTGTTGCAA
>NZ_JBFULQ010000289.1:0-7009 GCF_054049815.1 Mesorhizobium sp. P5_C1
CCCTACAGCAACGAAAGCCGGCTAAGCTAGTTCCATGGCCAAGACACAAAAGAGGAAACCAGACCAAGCGCGCGAACTTATCGCGTTCCTCGGGGCTCAATTGGGCGTCGCTTAATACGAGAAGCCCGCTTTCTGACCAGAAACGCTAAACGCTAACCGCGCGGTTTTGATTTCGGTCCCGGCAAGCTTTCCGACGGGTTTGCGGACAATTTTGCGGATCGCCGATCACTCAGCCAAAGCGACCGCTTTTTTCTTGCCAGTAGCTCATCGCGATCATCATCCGCGTTCACTCGGCCATGCCTCGCAGCAATCGCATAGTCGGCTCTGTTCGTTCGATAGTCCGTATGGACAGTCATTGTTTGATCTCCCTAATGTGATCAACGCATCACGGCTCCGGGCGGTTCCGTATCTCAGTTTAGTGGCGTCGAAGGAAAATAGCCGGCGCCCTCGCTGGGAGGTTGCCTGAAAGGCGCCGGCCTGGCGGAGAAAGGTCCGCCGCCGCGGCAGGGTAGCTGAGTCTTGACGTCACGTCATGGCCGCAAGTGTCCCGTTTCGGGAATAACAGACTGGCATCCATCTTGCTGCGTGAAGCTTGCCGGCTGACCCCGGTCCTGATCGCGTACTCTGATCAGGTGTAGGCTCGCCGGGTTTGAGGTGGTTGGGGTCCTTGCCCGGCGAGTTTGCCGTAGACTAGGCATCGCTAATTTTAGCGAGCGCGCGGGAACAAAATTTCGCATCCATCGTTGAAAATGCGACCGGATGCCTGTCCCCCAATTCGTTGTGTCCGGCCTGTGTCAAAGGCCCGCTGCCCTGCCCCGGCGGCGGGCTTTTCCTTGCGCGATCAACAAGTAGGCGTTTTCGCCTAGTCTACATTGACAAAATAGGCGTTTTCGCATTTTCAATGATGACTACTTGTGTAAACGCCACCTTTTGGACAAAAAATGTGAAGACGCCTAGTTGCATAGCGAAGACAGACCACAGTATTGATAAAAAATATCTCTTGCGACTCGCCGGGTTTTATGTAATTATAGATGGTAAGGGTTAGGGGTTATCTACAAAAAAGGTCGAAGCAGCGGCGGACCAAGATTACTCTTGGCCGGGGTGGCAAGCCATGTCCAAGGCTTAAGCGCCCAAAAGCTTGCCAGCGATCTCCAGTCGCCTCTCTCCCCCGGCAGCCGGACCTTCCGGCGGAGGCCTGGAGAGGCCAAACTGGAGAACCGAAATGAACGCTCTTACCGACATTGTCGCCGAACCGCCGCCTCCTGAAGCCTGGCGCTTCAAGATAGGCCAGTGCATCTCACACAAAGACCAGATACTACCGTCGCTAGTTATGGGACGGGTTAGGACGACCAAGGGCCGCGAGGTGTACGGCGTGCGGTCCTTTATGCATGTGGATCCATGCCGAGACCGGATGATATTGGGAGACAGCTTGGTAAGCGTCTCGCCGGGTAGCCAGCCGTGCATGCAGTGCTTGCTGCATGAGACGGGGCTGTGTCCGGGGTGTGGGCAGAACGACGCCTGACCGCTCAGCACAGCAACGACAAAAGCCCGCTCCTGCGGGCTTTCTGTTGTCCGGTGGCGACGATAAAAAACCCGCTGCCGGGGGGGTGAGCAGCGGGTTTCTTTTACTAAGCTAGCCTTCAGGACAGGGGGATGCGTGGCTAGCTTGGCGCCGACCACAGCTGTGCAAGTGGATGGCCGACGGCTAGAAAACTACCCCCCGGCTAGGCCACCCCACAATTGCACAAGGGTATCGCCGTCATACGCGAAGGGGTTACGGGCATACGCGAAAGGGCGGGCTTTTTGTTGCTGGCTACAATGTGGCTAGAAATTTTATAGCCACCTCTGGGGGAAATGACTAAGCCTTTGTTTTGTTTGGTCGGAGTGGCCGGATTCGAACCGACGACCCCTTGACCCCCAGTCAAGTGCGCTACCGGGCTGCGCTACACTCCGGACCGGTCGCGATGTATCGTGATAACCCCGCCCGGGTCAACCGAAATTCGGCAGCGATCGCGCCGATGCGATCGCGGGTGCCGGCGAGCCTCTTAGCTAGCCTTTGCAGACAGCGACCCAATCGGCGCCGGTAAGGCCAACAACGCGCTGCGGTGCAGAGCCGCACGGCGGCGTTGGTGGCGCCGGCGGCGGGCACGACCTCGTCGAATTCGCGCAGCGATACGTCGCAATAGACCGGCAGCGGCGCCGGCAGGCCGAACGGGCAGACGCAGCCGACCGGGTGGCTGGTTGCCTCGACAACCTCCGCGGCGTCGAGCATGCGCGGTCACCTTGCCGCTCTCGATATCCTCAATCTCGTCGGCAGCCAGACCGCATATCAGGGAACGATTTTCCACATTGTAGCCGTGGGTTTCCCGCATTGCTCTGAGGGTGCTGCAATCTGGCCCACCCCTCTCCGAGAGAGTTGCCCGCCATATTAATCATGACTAATATGATAGTCGGAAGGGCCGAAGGTGGAGAGGTTCTTGGCAAGCCAGTTGGCCGCGATGCTGGTGGCGTCGGCAGGAGAATGCTGGTCCGAGGAGGGCCTACCTTACAAGCCGATCTCCGAAGAAACTTTGAGACTTGTCAGCACCCAGATGTATTCCGACATTCTGAGGCGAGCTTGCTTGCAAGGTCGACGCTATCCGAGAAGCCAAATTGAGAGCGGCTTCAAAAGGCACTTCCAGGAAATGAGACTGATATTGGTGGAGGATGGGTACACCATCGTGCCCAATGTGACCGAGAACAACTCATCCTGGTCTCTATCGGAGATGGAATTTGATGCCAAACGGCGCCTTGGTCTCCCATCCCAATTCGGCTGTTTTGGTGCATACTGGCTCAACGAAAATCGGGGCTGGTGACATGCTCCTCGCGCCGGGATTTGCCGGCGCGTCGGGGCCGAACCAATCGCGAAGCTTCACCAAAGTCGCGTCGGGGACATCATTCGGGAGCATCCGTATCCAATTTCCCCGCCGCTGATACAATGAGATCATGACGCTGCGGAAGCGGGCCCAAATGCTTGATCGGATTGCCCAGGAGGCAATCGCACTTCTCGGTACGGGACGACAGGTCCCGACCTTTTCCAGCCGCTTTCCCCAATTCGGCCTTACAGATGGATACGACGTCGCCACGAGCGTTCGCGCGGTACGGGGCGCCAGAGGCGAGAAGGTCGTCGGCCGCAAGATCGGCTTCACCAACCGCTCCGTCTGGAGCGGCTATGGCATTTCGGGGCCAATCTGGAACTACATGTTCGACAGCACAGTCGGCGATCTGCCGGAGAAGGGCGGAATGTACTCGTTGGCGGGCCTGGCCGAGCCACGCATTGAACCGGAAATCATCTTGCATCTGGGGAGCGTTCCAGATGTCTCCATGAGCGAGGATGAACTTGTCGGCTGTGTCGACTGGATTGCGCTTGGTTTCGAGATTGTTCATTCGATCTTTCCAGGGTGGGTTTTCACAGCCGCCGACGCCGTGGCCGCCTATGGCGTACATGCCAAGCTGTTGATTGGTGATCGGCAGCTGATAACGGAAAATCCCGCGATCTGGGCCGATCAGCTGTCAAGTTTTACGATCACGATCGAGCGCGGGGACGGCTTGGTGCGGAGCGGCGGCGGCGCCAGCGTGCTGGGAAGCCCCTTCAAGGCACTTCGCTTTCTTCTGGCGGAAATCGCAGCCAATTCCTCGAGCGACCCGTTGCGAGCCGGCGAAATCATCACGACCGGCACGCTCACCGAGGCGATGCCGGCAGTGGCTGGCGAAACCTGGACTACAGACGTCCGCGGGATAGCCTTGAAGCCGGTGCAACTCCAATTCCGATAGCCAGACGCAGCGCGGTGCAAAGCATTGCTTGATCGCTATTGGCAGACATCGACCCATTCGCCGCCAATGAGATCGACCATGCGCTGCGGGCTGAGCCGCACGGCGGCGTTGGTGGCGCCGGCGGCGGGCACGACCTCGTCGAATTCGCGCAGTGACATGTCGCAGTAGACCGGCAGCGGCGCCGGCAGGCCGAAGGGACAGACACCGCCGACCGGGTGACCGGTTGCTTCGATAACCTCCGCGGCGTCGAGCATGCGCGGCTTGCCGCCGAACTGGTCCTTGCACTTGCGGTTATCCAGCCTGGCGATGCCGCTGGTCACCACCAGCATGGTGCGCTCGCCGACGCGCAGGCAGATCGTCTTGGCGATTTGCGCCGGCAGCACGCCGTGCGCCTCGGCCGCCAGTGCCACCGTTGCCGAGCTCGCTTCGGTCACGATGACTTCGATGTCGGGCGCGTGAGCGGCGAAGAAGGCGCGAACGGATTCCAGGCTCATATCGAAAACCCATAGTTCAGGAATGTTGGACAGCGGACTGAGCTGCCGCGCGTATAAACACGTGCCACATACAATTCGACAAGCCCCGGCTCCGGCAGGGCGGCCGCCGCACCACAAAAACAAACCCGCCAAGGCTATTCCTTGGCGGGTTGTCGGGCATGCCTGTCGTTGAACTATGCCAGGGATCGACCTTGCGCGGCCGGCGTGTGCACAGCCGAAGCGATCAAAGCGTCCTGGGGAAGTCGAAGCGCGGACACAATACGACGCAGCTTCGACGGATCGGTCACCTTACCGCTCTCGATATCCTCAATCTCGTCGGCAGCCAGACCGCATGTCAGGGAAAGCTTTTCCACACTGTAGCCGCGGGTCTCCCGCATCGCTCTGAGGGTGCTGTAATCCGGCCCGATCTCATTGGCTACCGATTCGGAGAGGGCTTCGCTTTTTGCAGTGTTGGGCATTGGCAACTCCGTAAGCTGAAAGAGTTTGATCAAATGACGAAGTTGCCTGAGACGACCGGGAACATGCCCGCTCGCCAGCGATTTGCCAAGTACCAAACTGACCGTCACGCTCTCGTGAAGCAGGCGCCTTGCGCGGCCGGATCGCGCACACGTCGCGATCAAGTTGTTTTGACCGTGCAATCGCGCTTTGTCCGGCAGTTTCGACGCGCCCGTTCGTTATTCCCTGAGTCGCTGGCCTGAAAACCATCCGGTTCCAGCCAGCCGTTCCCGGAAGGATTTCTATAATGAACTTGAAGACAATCATCGTCGTGCTCGGCACGATTTCCAGCCTTTCCGCTGCCGGTGTCGGCGGTGCCCAAGCGGCGGACACGCTGCGCGTGCGCGGCACTGTGGCCAGTTTCGAGCCATCGCTGCTCACCGTGAAAACCCGCCAGGGTGATACCTCCGCCATCAAGCTCAATGCCGGCTGGAAGATATCAGGCATCGCCAGCGCATCCGTGAAGGACATCAAGCAAGGCGATTTCCTCGGCATCGCCTCCGTATCGAAAGCCGATGGCGGCAGCGGCGCGCTGGAAGTTGTGGTCTTTCCGGCAGCCTTGAAAGGCACTGGCGAGGGCGACCGCCCCTGGGACCTGCAGCCCAACAGCCGCATGACCAACGGCACCGTGGCCGACGTCACCGACATAAACGGCCGAGCCGTCACGCTGACCTATGACAATGGGCAGACGAAGGAGATTTCGATACCCGACACCACACCTGTCGTGACCTTCGCGCCGGCCACGCCGACCGACCTCAAGCCAGGTGCGACGGTCGTCGTCACGGCTGAGCGAGCGGCTGACGGCACGCTGAGTTCCGGCCGCGTGGTGGTTGGAAACAATGGCGTGGCCCCGCCAATGTAGGCAAAACAGGCGGGAAAGCATGGCCTTTCGGCCTTGGCGATGATGATGGTGGAAGCCCGATTTGCTTAGAAACAGTCGAGAAACAAAATTCTACAGCCGGGAAATAACGAGGAAAAAATTCAGGAGCGTAATCCCATTCGCGGCGATCGGGGTCATCGACTCGATCGACTTGCTAAAAAAGGAAAACGACCCATGAAGACGTCCCTCCTCTCGGCCCTCGGGCTTGCGGTTGCACTTGCTTTCACGGTGCCGGTGATCGGCGCGACGAGTGCKGATGCCGCTCCGGCCACGATGGCACAGCATCATCACCACCATCATCATCCCTACCATCCTGTCCATCACCGCCATCACTACCATCACCACTACCATCATCATCACCACGACATGAAGAAGGCCTAGGCATACCAGACTGCCAACGAGAAGACCGGCCTTGGCTGTTCAAGGCTGGTCTTCTCGTGGCAATGCGATACGATTCAGCGCCGGCTGAACAGCAGACTGGCAACGAGACCGACCATGACAAGGCCGACCGCGACGGCCGCGRCCGGATGGTCGCGCGCCGATTTCTCGACGACCCTGCCTTGCTTGCGTATGGCCGGCATCGCATCCCGCAGACGCCCTGCAAGATCGGCATAGGTGTCGAGCGCGGCATCGCGACCGTCTTCGTAATAGGCGCCGCCGCGTCTGGACACCGCCTTCTTCAGGCTGGCCAATTCCCTGGTGAGAGCCGCGACCTGCTTGTCGAGGTCGATGTCCGAGAGGGTCGAATATGATGCCATGACGTTTTTCCTTCAATTGCAGAAGGAAACGTAACGCCTCACGCCAAGGCGGGTTCCGGTTTTCGACCGGCCGACATTGCTCAGTTGGCGGTCAGCGCACCTGATCGAGCAGTCGCTTGCATTCCAGGAGGTCGAACAGCGCTTCCTGCAGCAGGGCGCGATTGTCGCGCGAGAGTTTCGACGCGTCCGGCTGAACCGGACCGTCCTCGTCGCTCTTGCCCAGGCCGAAAAAGCGGCGGCTGGGTTTGACGCGCGGCTGGCCAACCAGTTCGTCATCCATGCCGCGCGGCTGGGCCGCAGGCGTCAACAGCACTTGATCGGCCTGCCGGCGCTGCGAGATCGCCTCGACGGCGGCCATGTCGCCATTGCCGATGGCGACCAGGAAATGATTGCCGTTCTCGCGCAGCAGCTTCTGCACGCCCTTGATGGTGTAGCCTTGGTCGTAGAGCATATGGCGGATGCCCTTGATCAGTTCGACATCCTGCGGCCGGTAGTAACGGCGGCCGCCACCGCGCTTCATCGGCTTGATCTGATTGAAACGCGTTTCCCAGAAGCGCAGCACGTGCTGC
>NZ_JBFULQ010000290.1:0-7005 GCF_054049815.1 Mesorhizobium sp. P5_C1
GGGTGAAAACAGCCGTTCCACGTTCTGCAGCCGGTAACCCAGCTCTTCCTCGGCCTCCTTGCGGATGCAGGTTTCCGGATCGTTTTCGTCCAACAGGCCGRCACAGGCCTCGATCAGCGGCTCGCGGTGGCCGGTGACGTAGGCGGGATAGCGGAACTGGCGCACCAGAAGCACGGTCGAGCGCGAGGGATCGTAAGGCAGGATCACCGCGCCGTCGCCGCGATCATAGGTCTGGCGGATCTGCGTTTCCCACTGTCCGTCACGACGGCGGTAGTCAAGGACGGTCTTCTTCAGGACAGCCCAGTCGTCCGAGAGGATTTCCTCCGAACGGATGCGAATGCGATCTTCCATCGTGCTCTCCATGCTACCCGGTCGAGGCGTAGCCGCGAACCGGCATTTGCGCAATGCAGGCAATCGGTCCAAAAAGGGCGTGTCACCTTCTCGTGTCTGGCGCGCCTTCGATCCACTACCTAGATAGCGGTTTACCCCTCCCGGAGCCCTTTCTCATGACCGCATCGCTTTTTCAGCCAATCACCCTTGACGGCCTCACCTTCCCCAATCGCATCGCCGTCGCGCCGATGTGCCAATATTCCGCCGAAGACGGCTCGGCCAGCGACTGGCATCTCTACCACTGGATGAACCTTGCCATGTCCGGCGCCGGCATGGTCACGGTCGAGATGACCGATGTCGAACGGCGCGGGCGTATCACGCATGGCTGCCTCGGCCTTTATTCCGAAGACAATGAGGCGGCCGCCCGCCGCACGCTGGATGCGGCCAGACGCGTCGCCGCTCCCGGCACGAAGTTCGGCACGCAGCTTGCCCATGCCGGCCGCAAGGCCTCCAACCGCAAGCCGTGGGAGGGGGGCGGGCCGCTGCAGCCAAACGAGGATCCCTGGCAGACGGTGTCGGCCTCGGCCATCGCCTACGACACCGGCTGGAACGTGCCGCGAGCGCTGGAGGAAGAAGAAATCCTGCAGCTCATCGAACGCTTCGCCGAGGCGGCAAGACGTGCCGAACGCGCCGGCTTCGATTTCCTCGAACTGCACGCAGCACACGGCTATCTGATCTTCCAGTTCCTGTCGCCACTGTCCAACCAGCGCACGGACCGCTGGGGCGGCTCGCTGGAAAACCGCATGCGTCTTGCCGTCGAGATCGCCAAGGCAGTGCGGAAGGCAACGCCAAATCTGATGCTCGGCGCACGGCTCTCGGTAAAGGATTGGGTCGATGGCGGCTTCGACATCGAGGATGCGATCGAAGTGGCAAAAGCCCTCAAGGATGCCGGCGTCGCCTATCTCTGCTGCTCGAGCGGCGGCAACTCGCCGTTGCAGAAACTGCCCACCGGACCGGGCTACCAGGTGCATCTGGCGGAAGCCGTGCGCAAGGGCGCCGGCATTGCGACCCGCGCGGTTGGCCTGATCGACGACCCGAAGCAGGCCGAAGCGATCGTTGCCGAGGGCCGCGCCGATATCGTGGCGCTGGCCCGCGCCTTCCTGGCCGATCCGCGCTGGGGATGGCGTGCGGCGGCCACGTTCAGCGAGACAATCCACCCGGCGCCGCAGCTTGCCCGCTCGGTGACGACGATGCAGCACTGGATGAAGGCGGCGGGCTGATCGATCGGTTCTCCTGATCCCGGCGCGGCCCGCAGTTCTGGACAGTTTGCCACAGCTTGGCTTCAATTCTGTCCGCGAACTGTTACCTTGGGTGAGGCTGCGGCGGGCGCGGCCGGGCTTGGGAGGAAATCATGTCGTTCAGGGCATTCTTGCCTGTTGCAGCACTGATAGCTGTGGCCGGACTTTGGATCGGCGCGTCGACACCGGCCAGCGCGCAATATTGCGAGGGCACGGTGCACGGCCTGTCCGGCCGCTACAATCTGGCGACCGGCAGCGGCTTTCTTGCCGTGCGGACACGGCCGAACTCGTCGTCGCGGATGATCGGCCAGTTGTTCAATGGCGATCACACCGAGATCTTCGACCGCCGCGGCAACTGGTATCAGGTCGAGATCGGAGGCAGGACCGGCTGGGCAAATGCACGCTGGTTGCGCAACGATTGCGGCTACTGAGACGCCCGTGCATGTCACCCAAAATTGGATCCGGTTTTGGGATGACGACATGCGTCAAACAAGGACCTAGAGCGTGTCGCAAACGCGACGCGACTTTTGGGCGCAGGCTCAAGGACATGGTTGCAACCAAATTGGCTGCTTTGCGTTGCGGCCATGATGGACAACAAACCTTTTGAAGTGCCGGTCGTCGTCGAACTTGGCCACGTCGGCAAATATCGCCATATCCRCAGTGCCCAGGAAGCGGCGGAGTGCCTGATGACCGTTTGGCCGCTCAATCGCGGTCCGCGCCATCGTGATGCCCTCGACACTTGCCTCAAAGTGCTGGAAGGTTATCGTTCGACAGCAGATGCGCGCCGGGCACTGATTGAAGCCGCCAAGGAATCGGAAGTGCTGGTGCCCGACGACAGACTGCCCGACGGCCGGCTGCATTGAGCAGGCGGACCTTTCAACTGGAGGTTTTGATGGCGAAGCTGACTTACAAGATCGTCGAGCATGACGGCGGCTGGGCCTATAAGGTCGGTGCGACCTTCTCGGAGACGTTTCCCACGCATCAGGACGCACTGCGCGCCGCCGAAATCGCTTCGGCCGAGCAACAGGTCGCCGGGGCTACGGACGGCATCCAGTACGAGGACGCCGAAGGCAAATGGCACGACGAACTGGCCGACGGCCGGGACCGCCCGCAGACAGAAGTCTCCGATTAAATTCTTGTATCCTGGTCTCAGTAATCGGGCAGGCACGGCGCCGACCGCGGACGTCCGGAGAGAAGACGTCCCGCAGCCGGCGGCTGCCCTGCGGGTTTTGTCTTTTGAGCGAGATCTTTTCCGAAAACCGATGACTCGGTTTTCGGGCTCGTGCTCCGACTATTTGCCGCAATACTGATCGTTCACGTTCCCTTGGGCATTCGCATCGGGACCGGCGGTGTCGGAGGCACAAGGGCCGATCGGGCCGGTATTGCCCAGGGTGTTCAATCCTGAGCGGTCGCCGTTGATGCTTCCGGTGGTGGTGGTATCGACGCTTGTATGGTTTCCATTGCCGAACGGCCACCAGTCGTGATTGTTGAGGTAGGTGCTGTCCGACGACTGTGCCATCGCCGATGTGGCAAGACCAATCGTCAGAACGGATGCTGCAAGAAGTTTCGTGACCATTGAACTACTCCGTGTCTTTGCCGCCTTGGGTGCGACACGGGTAAAACCGGCAATCAGCCTGATGGTTCAGTGAAATTGTCGTGAGCCGGCGGTGATGCCCGACCGGCGAAGGCTCGATTGGCGACGCGCTCGATGAAGGCGACGATCCGCTCCGGCGCGACGAATTGCGGCATGTGCCCCATGCCCTCGACCAATTCGAAATCGAGCCCCTCGATCCTTGACCTCATCGGCGCGCCCTGGGTGTGGAAGGTGGTGACGCGATCGGCATCGCCGAACAGAATGCCGGCCGGCATGGCGATCTCGCCATAGCGCTTCTCGATGCGGCCAAGGTCGCGCTCAATCGCCACGACATCGGAGGACATGGCGTAGAAATGGGCCGGCCTGAGCCCGAGCCAGCCGCCGCCTCCGACCATGTAATCGCCGGGCAGGACCTGCGGCGCGAAGATGAATTCCATTGTCGGCCGCGCATATCTGAGGCTTGTCGGTATCGCCACCGTATAGCTCATGATCCAGCGCCACAGGCGTGACGGAATATAGAGTGAGCCGAACTTTTCGCGCCCGCCGGCTTCCATATGGGTCAATGGCGCCAGAAGAGCGATGCCGGAAATCGCCTCGGGATGTTCCACCGCCAGGGTCAGCGCGATGGCACCTCCCAGGGAATGACCGACCACCAGCGGCTTTTCAAGCCCGAGAGCTTCAATGAAGCGTCGCACGATCTCGGCCTGTTCGGGCAGCCGCCCCGTTGCGCCGCTCGCACGCACCGAATAGCCCGCTCCCGGTCGATCGAGCGCGATCAACCGGTAGCCCGCACCTAGCCGGCCGAACAGGGTGTGCCGGAAATGGTGGAGCTGGGCGCCAAGCCCGTGCAGGAAGACGATCGGCAGCCCCTCGCCCTGGTCGACATAGTGGATGCGGTTGCCGTCGACCTCGATGAATTTTCCGACCGGCGGCACCAGCCTTTCGGCCTTGGCCGCGATCCACAGCGTCGCCAGCACCAGGCTTGTGATCCCCAGGACCGCCAGCAACAAAAGTCCGGCCAGCAGCCATGACAGAATCGACAGGAGCATTGTTCACCCGCACCAGAACCGGCTTGAGCTTAGCCGCATCCGGTGCCGCTGCAACCTTGCATCGAAACCGGGCCTGGTTCGATGGATATCTCGCATACCGGCACAGATTGTTCGCCGCCCAGCCGGCATTGCGGCTGCTGCCGCGCCGCGCTATCTGAGGCGACTCGTCTTGCCGGAGCCTTCCATGCCCGAAATCGTAACCGCCGCCATGCTCGTCATCGGTGACGAGATACTGTCCGGCCGCACCAAGGACAAGAACATCGGCCATCTCGCCGATATCATGACGGCGATCGGCATCGACCTGAAGGAAGTGCGTATCGTTCCGGACGAGGAAGACGAGATCGTCGCGGCGGTGAATGCCGTGCGCGCACGCTACACCTATGTGTTCACCACCGGCGGCATTGGCCCGACGCATGACGACATCACGGCCGATTCGATTTCCAAGGCCTTCGGCGTGCCTTGCGAATACGATGCCAAGGCCTATGCCATGCTCGAGGCAAGCTATGCCGCGCGCGGCATCGAATACACCGAGGCCCGCAAACGCATGGCGCGGATGCCGCGCGGCGCCGATCTCATCGACAACCCGGTGTCCGTTGCGCCCGGCTTCCGCATCGGCAACGTCCATGTCATGGCCGGCGTCCCGTCGATCTTCCAGGCGATGCTCGACAATGTCGTGCCGACGCTGAAGGCCGGCACCCGGATGCTATCGGCAAGCGTGCACTGTCCCTTCGGCGAAGGCCTCATCGGCGGACCGCTGGGCGACATCCAGAAAGCGCATCCGGACACGATCATCGGCTCCTATCCGAAATATGGCGATGGCAAATTCTGGACCGAACTGGTCGTGCGCGCCCGCAGCCAGGAAGCGCTTGACGCAGCGCGTGCCGATGTCGAGGCAATGGTGGCCGGGTTCGCCAGCAATCCGGGCTGATCTGGTCCAGACCGGAACCAAGCACGACGCTGCGACGTTTCCTTCATGCGAGTTCGATCGGCCGCAATTCTATCGCTTGTAAACTGAGGGGATTACCATGCGATTCAAGACCATCGTCGCCATTTTGCAAAACGAACAGGACGCCGAGCGCGTGCTGGACTGCGCCGTTCCGCTCGCCAACCGGTTCCAGAGCCATCTGACCGGTATCCACGCCGAAACGCTTCCGGTGCCCTACACCTCGGCCACCGGCTTTCCGGACACCGAGTTCCTGCAGGTTTCGGCCGACATGAACCGCGAGCGGGCCGAGAAGCTACAGGCCATTTTTCTCCGGCATATCGAGAACTCCGGACTTTCCTTCGAGTGGCGAAGCCTGGAGAGCTTTTCGGGCGACAGCGCGCTGACCGGCATTTCCAGCGTGCGCGCCGCCGATCTGATCATCGCCGCGCAGCGCGAGACGGGCGGCGACCCGAGCGCGGATGTCGATACGCTGGTCTATGATGCCGGGCGCCCGGTGCTGGTGGTGCCGCACGCCGGCCCGCTAGTCACCACCTTCAAGCATGTGCTGCTCGCCTGGAACGGCAGCAAGGAAGCCGCCCGCGCCGCCTTCGACGCGCTGCCGTTCATCATCGAAGCCGAGAAAACCGACATATTGGTCATCGACCCACCAGACTCGCTCGACGAGAGCCCGGAAGCCGCCGGCGCCGAAATCGCGTCCGCGCTGTCGCGCCATGGCGCCACCGTCAGCGTCTCGGTGCAAAGGTCGGGCGGCAATTCCATCGACGACATCATCCAGACCAGAATCGCGGAGACCGGCGCCGATCTGCTGGTGCTCGGCGCCTACAGCCACTCCTGGCTGCGCCAGCTTCTGTTCGGCGGCGTGACGCGCACCGTTCTGCGCACGGCGCCGGTGGCGGCCTTCCTGTCGCGCTAGTGCGTGTCGCCCAAAACGGACCCTGGTTTTGGGAGAACGACACGCAGAAAACAAAAACTTAAAGCGCGTCGCTTGAATCCGTTCAACGCGACGCGCTTTTAGTCCACAGCGATCGCCGGCCCCTGCCCTTGCCAAGGCCAAGGCTTTCCAGTTAATTCCGCGCGCAKTCCCCTGTTTTCTTTGCGCGCGATCCCCGCGTGCTGCGGAGTGCGCGACATGTCCCTTCCCGAAAAAGCCTTTCCAGTCTCCTGGGACCAGTTCCATCGTGACGCCCGCGCGCTTGCGTGGCGGCTTGCGGGTGCCAACAAGGGGCAATGGAAAGCGATCGTCTGCATCACGCGCGGCGGACTGGTTCCGGCTGCCATCATCTCGCGCGAACTCGGCATCCGCGTTATCGAGACGGTCTGCGTCGCCTCCTATCACGATTACACCAGCCAGGGGCAACTGCAGGTTCTCAAGGAGATCACCCCCGCCCTGCTGGCCGATGACGGCGCCGGCGTGCTGATCATCGACGACCTGACCGATACCGGCAAGACGGCGGGCATTGTGCGCGCGATGATGCCGAAGGCGCATTTCGCCACTGTCTACGCCAAGCCAAAAGGCAGGCCGCTGGTCGATACGTTCGTGACCGAAGTCAGCCAGGACACCTGGATCTATTTCCCGTGGGACATGGGCTTCACCTATCAGAAGCCGATCGCCGACGATCACGCCGGCTGATTCGCGACAGCGCGTTTTTACTAAATTTGTAGCCACTCCCGGGTACCATTTGCTTTCGGAATGGGCCCACAGGGTACGATTTCCTGTGAATTCGACCTTTGTTGGCGGAAATTGGCCAGTGCATCCAAAGTTTTTACTTTTATTGCTGACCATTGGCC
>NZ_JBFULQ010000291.1:0-6991 GCF_054049815.1 Mesorhizobium sp. P5_C1
GATGCACCCTCATCACCTATGAACGGCGCAGATCGTCGACCGCGTCAGGAACCGCTTCTCCCGTCCGTTGTCCAGCGAGAACATGCCGCCGCGACCAGGCACCACGTCGATAATGAGATCGGTATGCTTCCAGGCCTCGAATTGCGAAGCCCCGATGTAGAAGGGCACGTCTTCGATGTGGCCGAGCAGCACATCACGGTCGCCGACGATGAAACCGGCACGCGGATAACACATAGGCGAGGAACCGTCGCAGCAGCCGCCGGATTGGTGGAACAGCACCGGTCCATGCTCGGCAACGATCTCCGCGATCAGTTCAAGGGCTGCCGGCGTCGCCGTGACCTTCGCATGCATGGTCTTTTCCGGATTCAGAATGGGGGGGCGCGGCCCCTCGCGGAGCCGCGCTGTGAGCCAAACAAGGGATCAGAAGAAGCCGAGCTTCTTCGGGCTATAGCTGACCAGCATGTTCTTGGTCTGCTGGTAGTGGTCGAGCATCATCTTATGGGTCTCGCGGCCGATGCCGGACTGCTTGTAGCCGCCGAAGGCGGCATGCGCGGGATAGGCGTGGTAGCAGTTGGTCCAGACGCGGCCGGCCTGGATCGCGCGGCCGAAGCGATAGGCGCGGTTGCCGTCACGCGTCCAGACGCCGGCGCCAAGGCCATAGAGCGTATCGTTGGCTATCGCCAGCGCTTCGTCGTCGTCCTTGAAGGTCGTGACCGAAACCACCGGTCCGAAAATCTCTTCCTGGAAGATGCGCATCTTGTTGTGGCCCTTGAACACCGTCGGTTTGACGTAATAGCCACCCGCCAGATCGCCGGGCAGGACGTTACGCGACCCGCCGGTCAGCACCTCGGCGCCTTCCTGGCGGCCTATGTCGATATAGGACAGGATCTTTTCCAGCTGCTCGGACGAGGCTTGGGCACCGATCATCGTCGCCGGGTCAAGCGGATCGCCCTGCACGATCGCCTCGACGCGCTTGAGGGCGCGTTCCATGAAGGTGTCGTAGATCGATTCATGGATGAGCGCACGGCTTGGGCAGGTGCAGACCTCGCCCTGGTTCAGCGCGAACATGACGAAGCCTTCGATCGCCTTGTCGAAGAAGTCATCGTCCTCGGCGACAACATCCTTGAAGAAGATGTTAGGTGACTTGCCGCCCAGTTCCAGCGTGACGGGGATCAGGTTCTGGCTGGCATATTGCATGATCAGCCGCCCCGTCGTCGTCTCGCCGGTAAAGGCTATCTTGGCAATGCGCGGCGAGGATGCGAGCGGCTTGCCGGCCTCGAGGCCGAAACCGTTGACGATGTTGAGCACGCCTGGCGGCAGCAGATCGCCGACAAGATCGGCCCAGAGCAGGATGGCCGCCGGTGTCTGCTCGGCAGGCTTCAGCACGACGCAGTTTCCAGCTGCAAGCGCGGGAGCAAGTTTCCAGCAGGCCATCAGCAGCGGGAAGTTCCACGGGATGATCTGGCCGACCACGCCGAGCGGCTCGTGGAAATGATAGGCGACGGTATCGTCGTCGATTTGGGAAAGGCTGCCTTCCTGACCGCGCACGGCGCCGGCGAAATAGCGGAAATGGTCGATGGCGAGCGGCAGGTCGGCGGCGGTCGTTTCACGGATCGGCTTGCCGTTGTCCCAGGTTTCGGCGCATGCGAGGAGATCGAGGTTTTCCTCCATGCGATCGGCGATGCGGTTGAGGATAAGCGAGCGCTCGGCGACGCTGGTGCGCCCCCAGGCGTCCTTGGCGGCGTGCGCGGCGTCCAGCGCTGCCTCGATGTCGTGCGCATCCGAACGCGCCACCTCGCACAGCAGCTGGCCGTTCACCGGCGAGTGGTTTTCGAAGTAGCGGCCGGAGCGCGGCTCGGCCCATTTGCCGCCGATGAAATTGCCGTAACGCTTGTCGAAGGGCGCCTTGACCGAGCGTGAGAATTCTACCTTGTTCATGTGTCTTCCTCCCAGAGATGACGCCGCGGAATGCGACGCTTGGGAAGGGAGACTTGCGATTTCCGCCGCTATTGTCACCGTGCCGAGGACAGCGGGCGGGCGGCATGTGTCGCAGAATTGCGACAGTCATGCGAGGRTTCGGAAGGTCAGTGAGGCCTGTGCACATCCAGGCGGTTGAGCTTGCGGTGCAGCGTCGCCCGGCTGATACCCAGCGCCTGGGCCGCAGCCGTGATATTTCCGTCTGCTCGCGCCAGCGCCCGCTGCAGCACGCCGCGCTCAGCCTCGGCGAGGACTTCGGGCCCGCTCTCGCCCCAACCAAGCAGATCTGCGGCAGGCATCGGCCTGTCGAGACACTGTTGCGTAATCCCGAGCGCCAGGCGGGCCGATCGGGTCGCGCCGACCACAAGGTCGTCCGCATCAACCGCGATCAGCGCGCCCGAACCTCTGTCGGTCACCGGCGCCAGCAGAATTCTCGCCTTCGGGAATGCCATCCTGAAGTTCTCAGCCTCGATCCGACGCACCGCGTCGACCACGGCCACCGAGATAAGATTGGCGAAGGCTTCGGTCAGATCGGCCCGGCAGGAAGACACGTCAAGCGCAGCCACAAGATCCCCCTGGTGATCGTAGATGGGAGCGGTGGTACAACTGAGCCCCGTGTTGCGCGTATGAAAATGCTGATCGCGATGGATTGTCAGTGCGCGCTGTTCGACCAGGCAGGTGCCGATCCCGTTGGTGCCCTGGCTCTGTTCGTTCCAGACGGAGCCGGTCCACAAGCCCCAGGAATGAAACGTCTCGTCATCCACCGGGGCCCCGCGCCGTTCGACCGGCACGCCGTCACGATCGGCGAGAAGCACACAGCACCCGACGCCACCCACGGCAAGATAGAGCCGGTCCAGACTCGATTGGGCAGCACGGATGAGCGGCTCGCTGCGTTGCCGGGCCTCTCCGAATTCCGCCTCTGTGAGATAGCGTGGGGGACTGCAATCGGTCGGATCGAGCCGATGCAAATTGGAAGACCGTCGCCAGGAGGCAACCAGAGCGGACTTCGCCGCGGCGTCCGAAGCGATCGCGGCCTGAATGCGGTCGGCATGATGACCGGATAGATCCTCGCCCATGCTTATCCTCCCAAACCTCCCTTTCAGGCCCTGGATCAGGTCAACTGCGAGACAGGGCTAAGCTGTCATTGCGTCCGCTTTTCCGCTTTCGATCGTCACACTGTCAATTCGTCGGAAGAACTAGAAGGGCAAACCACTCCCCACCATGCTTGGCCGAACCGGTGGTCATTCTCGCCCCGAACGTTCGAACAACCTTGTTGAAGCGAACCGTTCAATTGACGTCCTGACAGCGTACTCAAACCAGATTGGGCATTTATTGATCGAGAGCAAAGTCTCACACGGCACGCCGCCTGGCGACATGGGATGGATTTTCTCGATGCTCCGGATCACAAACCGGACTGGCGAAGATTGGGACGTGGAACCGCGTGGCGGAGAAACGGCCTTCAGAAGGGCGTCAGAGCAGAAGCTCTGACGCAAGAGGGCCAAGGTGCCGTATCAGGAGCGATATGGGGTCGGCTCAACGCCGTTGAAGAAGGTCCAGAAACTCTCATAGACCAGATCAGGCCGGTGCTCGGCCGGATAGTGACCTGTCGGAATGGCCCAGCCCCTGAGGTCCGGCGCCCAGGGCGTCCAAGCTTCAATAGGCGTCAGGTGACGGCCAACATGGCTGTTGCTGCCCCAGATCACCATGACCGGGCACTGGATCGTCTTCTTGCCGAAATCGGCTGTGTCCATGGCGAGGTCGAGCGTCACGGTCGCGCGGTAGTCCTCGCACACGGCGTGGATCTGCTCAGGCGTGGTGCAGCGTGCATACTCCTTGAAGGCTTCCGGCGTGAATATCTCCAGGCCCACGCCTTTCTTGTTGAGCTTGTAGTTGATGTAGTAGTCGAGGTCGGCACAGATCAGCTTCTCGGGGAAGGGCGCCTTCTGCGCCATGAAGAACCAATGATAGCTCTCCAGCCCCCATCCAAGGGTGACGTTGGTCAGGAGATGGTAGGTCGGGATGATATCCAGCGCGCAGAAACGGGTGATCCTGTCGGGCTGATCAAGCACCATCCGAAACCCGACGCGGGCACCGCGGTCATGGCCAGCAAGCGCGAACTTTTCAAAGCCAAGCGCGCTCATCACATCAAAGGCGTCTTCGCCCATGGCGCGGAAGCTGTAGGCGGCATGGTCCGCACCGCCGTCGGGTTTTGAGCTGTCGCCATAGCCGCGCAGGTCGATGGCGACCACCGTGAAGGATTTTGCCAGGGAAGGCGCGATGCGATGCCAGCTGACATGCGTCAACGGGTTGCCGTGAACAAGCAGCAACGGTGGGCCTGATCCCGCGACGGCGACATTGATCTCGGCGCCCCTGGTCTTGATCCTCCTGTAGGAGAACCCCTCCATTAGGCTTCCATGCTTGCTTTCCAAGGGCGGCATAGAGGATGCGGCGGCGGCTTCCGAGGCGTGTTGGCTGTCCATGGTGCTCTCCAGATAAGGTCGTCCTTAGCCTCGCCTTCAAATTGAATACTGTCAACAATTTTCAGTTGACTTTTCTTGGATGCGGCGCAACATGGCTTCAAAGCGGTCACGAAGCCAGCCTTGCGCGGCCGATATCGGGTGGCCTCACCACCGTCGAGCCGAAGGGGGCATGTCCATGGAAAATCCAGATAAATCTTCGCGCAAAACCGCTTCACCCCTGCCTCGCCTGGCCTTGCTGCTTGGCGATATGACCGGTATCGGCCCTGAGCTCGTTGCTCGCGTGCTGTCGGACGGTAGGCTCTCCGACGTGGCGCGCATTGTCGTTCTTGGCGACCGGCGTGTCCTGGAGATGGGCGCCCGCGACGCAGGCGTAGCGCTTTCGCTTAAGACCGTCCCCGATGTTGCATCCATCGACTGGGATGCATCAGAAACACCTGTGATCGACCTTGGTAACATCGACCCCGCGGCCTTGCCGCGCGGCGTGGTTTCACCGGAGTCGGGCAAGCTGACGGGGGACACCTTGGCCGAGGCGGTGCGGCTGGCGATGAAAGGCGACGTCGATGGCATCACCTTCGCGCCGCTGAACAAGGCAGCGCTTCATGCTGGCGGCTGGAAATTTCCCGACGAGCACAAGATGTTTGCTCATCTGTTGGGACACAAAGGCTATTTCTCCGAGATGAACGTGCTCGACGGCCAATGGATGTCGCGCGTCACCTCGCATGTGTCGCTGCGCACGGCTCTCGATCAGATCACCCATGACAGCATCATCGAGGCGATCGAACTGGTCAACCGCACCATGCAGCGCGCCGGTATGGACAAACCGCGCATCGCCGTTGCGGCCCTTAACCCTCATGCCGGGGAGAACGGGCTGTTTGGCCGTGAGGAAATCGACCTGATCGGACCGGCGGTCAAGGTCGCCGCTGCAACCGGCATCGACTGCAAGGGGCCTTTCCCGGCCGACACCATCTACATCAAGGCCTTCGCGGGCGAGTATGACAGCGTCGTCGCCATGTACCACGACCAGGGGCAGATCGCGACCAAGCTACGCGGCTTCAACCGCGGCGTGACCGTCACGGCGGGCCTGGAGACCGTGTTCACCACGCCAGCGCACGGAACCGCCTTCGACATCGTTGGCAAGGGAAGTGCATCGACAGGTGCACTGGAAAACGCAGTCCGCCTCGCGGCCCAGCTTGCGCGCCACAAGGACACGCAGCGCGAAGAGGCTGCGGCCTGAGCAAATCCCGTCGATCAGCCTGGAAAGCAAAATGACACAATCCAACAGTTTCCGCATTGCGGTCATCCCAGGCGACGGGATCGGCAAGGAGGTCGTACCCGAAGGCGTGCGCGTTCTGGAAAAAGTCGCGTCGCGCTTCGGCATCGGGCTGTCGTTCGACTGGTTCGATTTCGCCTCTTACGACTACTATGCCCGTCACGGTCGGATGCTGCCGGAAGACTGGAAGGACAAGATCGGATCGCATGACGCGATCTTCTTTGGCGCCGTCGGTTGGCCGGCCGGCGTGCCCGATCACGTGTCGCTGTGGGGGTCGCTTCTCCAGTTCAGGCGCGAGTTCGATCAGTACGTCAATCTGCGGCCGGTGCGCCTGATGCCTGGTGTGCCGAGCCCGCTCGTCGGCCGTGGTCCCGGCGATATCGATTTCTGGGTCGTGCGCGAGAACACCGAAGGCGAGTATTCATCGATCGGTGGCCGTATCTTCCCGGGCACCGAGCGCGAAGTGGTTGTGCAGGAAACGGTCATGACGCGCATCGGTGTCGATCGCGTGCTGAAATTCGCATTCGAGCTTGCCGCCAAGGGCAAGCGCAAACACCTCACCTCGGCGACCAAGTCGAACGGCATTTCGATCAGCATGCCCTATTGGGACGAGCGCGTTGAGGAAATGGCGAAGGCCTTCCCCTACGTGCGCTGGGACAAATATCACATCGACATCCTGACGGCTCAGTTCGTGCTTCACCCCGATTGGTTCGATGTGGTCGTCGCATCGAACCTTTTCGGCGACATTCTTTCCGATCTCGGTCCGGCCTGCACGGGAACGATCGGCATCGCGCCGAGCRCCAACATCAATCCGGACCGCAATTTTCCATCTCTGTTCGAACCGGTCCATGGCTCGGCACCGGATATTGCCGGGCAGGGGATCGCAAATCCGGTGGGGCAGATCTGGTCGGCGGCGATGATGCTTGACCACCTCGGACATGCTGAAGCGGCTGCCGGGATTGTATCGGCCATCGAGACCGTTTTGGCCGAGCCTTCGCTGCGCACGCGCGATCTCGGCGGCGCTGCAAACACCGTCGAGTGCGGCAAAGCGATCGTCGCCGCGCTCTGACTTCCAGATCAATTTTCTCAAAGCCCGGGACGACAGGTCGCCTGCATTGGCCAGACTGGCCGCTGACGTCGGCGAAACCCGCCTTTTAKGTAGCCGGGGTTGCGGCCTGCGCGATCGCAGCGGTGTCTTCGAGGCTCTCGATATCCCAGCACAGTTCCCGCAGACGCGCCGTTGCCTTTGCACCCAGAACCGGTT
>NZ_JBFULQ010000292.1:0-6969 GCF_054049815.1 Mesorhizobium sp. P5_C1
GCCGTAGGGCACCCAATAGCTTTCGGTATCGCGCGCCGTGCTGGATTTGCCCAGCGCATTGAGATTGCCGTCAGATGGATCCGTATCCGTTGCATTCTTCAGGTCTCGCTGCGGCATCACATAGGTGCCGGAAAGCTCGCCTGTGACCTGCGCCGGATCGAACAGCAAGTCGATGTCGTAGCCGCCGCGCTCCAGGCCGCCAGCATGCGCCGAGTTCAACGCCGTCCCGATCAAAGCCAGCGAAAAGCACCCCGCCCCCAGCAGTGCTTTATGTCGCAAAATAGTCATGAATGTCCTCCCCGAATTCGAGTGCGGCAAGCTAGAACCAATTCAGGTTAACGGTGCAATAACGAATTCCTGGGGCGTACATGTACATGTTCGCCAAGCGCATTTTCGACACAAAACAAGCCACTGCCGTTAGGCCAAAAAACCGCCTCCGGAGTGTGTGCCGCCCTCAAAACGCGAGAAAAATCCGCCCAAAAGGCTCAAAAATATATGTTTTTGGGGATTCACGGCCCCATTGTTACATTATGGCAACAATGGGGCCAAAACTTTCCGTTTACGTCAACATTAACGCAGCGGAATGCCTATTTTCGAGGCAAGAAGGTCTGATTTCGAAGCCGCCGAGGCGCCACGAATCTGCCCTCAACCAGCGTCGCGAACCCTCGTCAACGCCACCGAAAGCTTGTCCTGCGCGTCGCGGTACTCAGCGAGTTTTTCGCGCTCAGCATCGACGATCTCGGCCGGCGCGCTGGCGACGAATCTCTCGTTCGACAGCTTCTTGTGCAGGCGCGCGATTTCCTCGGTCACCTTGGCCAGTTCCTTCTGCAGCCGTGCCGCTTCGGCGGCGAGATCGATCAGGCTGCCAAGCGGCAGGCAGATCGTCGCCTCGTTGAGCACGATCTGCGCCGAGCCTTTTGGGGCGACATCGGCCAGCGAGATGTCGCCGACCCGCGCCAGCCGCTTGATCGCCGAGTCTTCGCGAACAAGCCGTTCGCGGGTCACCTCGTTGGCGCCGACCACGACCAGCGGCGCGATCGCCGCCGGCGGCACGTTCATCTCCGAGCGCACCGAGCGGATGCCCGAGACGAGATCGACCAGCCAGTTGATGTCGGCGGCAGCCTCTGCGTCCTCGAAGTCCGGCGACGGCCACGCCGCATGGCACAGCAGCGAGGCGCGTTCCTTGCCTTCGCCAGCGGTCTGCGCCCACAGTTCCTCGGTCATGAACGGCATCATCGGATGCAAGAGCTTGTAGATCTCGTCGAGCACGAAGGCGACGCATGCGCGGCTTTCGGCCTTGGCCGCCTCATCCGTGCCCATGAACACCGGCTTCAGGAGTTCCAGGTACCAGTCGCAGAACAGGTTCCAGACGAACCGGTAGGCCGACCCAGCCGCCTCGTTGAAGCGGTATGAGGTGATGCCGTCCGTGATCTCGCGCGCCGCCCGTGTCAGTTCGGTGAGGATCCAGCGGTTGACCRCAAGCTTGGCATCGTTCAGCCAGAAATCGTCGTTGCGCGCGACTTCGTTCATCTCGGCAAAGCGCGTCGCGTTCCACAGCTTGGTGCCGAAATTGCGATAGCCGGCGATGCGCGCCGGATCGAGCTTCACGTCACGGCCTTGCGCCGCCATCACCGTCAGGGTGAAACGCAACGCGTCGGCGCCGTATTCGTCGATGAGGTCGAGCGGATCGATGACGTTGCCTTTCGACTTCGACATCTTCTGCCCGTTCTTGTCGCGCACCAGCGCATGGACGTAGACAGTGTGGAACGGCTCCTCGTCCATGAAATGCAGGCCCATCATCATCATGCGGGCGACCCAGAAGAAAATGATGTCGAAGCCGGTGACCAGCACGTCGGTCTGGTAGTAGGTCTTCAGCTCGGGCGTCTCGTCCGGCCAGCCCAACGTCGAGAACGGCCACAGCGCCGACGAAAACCAGGTGTCGAGCACGTCCTCGTCGCGGATCAGTATCTCGCCCGGCTTGAAGTTCTCGAGCTTGTCTTCGACCCAGGCCTTCCACGGCCCTTCCAGCGCCAGATAATATTCGATCGCCGCACCCAGCGCCTCTTCTTCGGTCTTCTCGACGAAGACGCGCCCGTCCGGCCCATACCAGGCCGGAATCTGGTGACCCCACCACAGCTGGCGCGAGATGCACCAGGGCTGGATGTTTTCCATCCAGTCGAAATAGGTCTTCTCCCAGTTCTTCGGCACGAAATTGGTACGCCCCTCGCGCACCGAGGCGATCGCTGGCTTGGCCAGTTCCGCCGCGTTGGCATACCATTGCTCGGTCAGGAACGGCTCGATCGGCACCCCGCCGCGGTCTCCATGCGGCACCGCATGGTGATGCGGTTCGACCTTTTCCAGGAAGCCGCCTTCTTCCATCAGCTCGACGACCTTCTTGCGCGCGACGAAGCGGTCGAGGCCGTTGAGTTCATCCCAGACTGCCTGCCGCTCCGGCGTCACCTCGAGACCGGCGAGGAAATCCTCATTGTCCTTGAGGCTTATCGCCGCCGCGACGGTGAGGATGTTGATCGCCGGCAGCTTGTGGCGCTTGCCAACCTCGAAATCGTTGAAGTCGTGTGCGGGCGTGATCTTGACCGCACCAGAACCCTTCTCCGGGTCGGAGTACTCATCCGCCACCACCGGGATCTTGCGGCCGACGATCGGCAAGACGATGTTCTTGCCGACCAGATGCCGGAAGCGCTCGTCGTCGGGGTGCACGGCAACGGCGGTGTCGCCCAGCATCGTCTCGGGGCGCGTCGTCGCCACGGTGATGAAGGTTTTCGGATTTTCCGGATCGAAGACCTCGCCCTCGATGGGATAGCGGAAGTGCCACAGATTGCCGTTGACCTCGTGCTGCTCGACCTCGAGATCGGAGATCGCGGTGAGCAGCTTGGGATCCCAGTTCACAAGGCGCTTGTCCTTGTAGATCAGCCCTTCCTTGTAGAGCGTGACGAACACTTCCAGCACCGCCTTGGACAGGCCCTCGTCCATGGTGAAGCGTTCGCGCGACCAGTCGGCCGAGGCGCCGAGCCGCTTCAGCTGGTTGAAGATCGCCCCGCCCGATGCGTCCTTCCACTCCCAGACTTTTTCGATGAACTGCTCGCGTGTCAGGTCGCGGCGGTGGATCTGCTTTTCCATCAGCTGGCGCTCGACCACCATCTGCGTGGCGATGCCGGCATGGTCCATGCCCGGCTGCCACAGCACGTTCTTGCCGCGCATGCGCTCGAAGCGCACCAATATGTCCTGCAGCGTGTTGTTGAGCGCGTGGCCCATATGCAGCGAGCCGGTCACGTTCGGCGGCGGGATGACGATGGTGAAGGCTTCCGCCCCCTCCTCGGCCCCGGCGCCGGCGCGGAACGCGTCGGCGTCTTCCCAGACTTTGGCGATCTTCGGCTCGACGGTTTTTGCGTCGTAGGTCTTTTCAAGCATGGGAAAATGGTCCGCGCTGTCGGGAGTTTTGCTGGTCCGGTGTAAATCGGAAGGTTTTGGCCAAGTCAACCGCAGGGGCTGCCTTGAACCTCAACGTCAAATAGATACGGCCTGGATCAGGTCAAGGAGAGCCACTTGCGTTCCATCGATCAGATTGGCAGCGGGCCTGTTCCTCGGGGAAAGCCGTAGCGCTCGCGCCTTGACCGGCAGGTGCCGCCGCAATACGCTGACAACGCTGCTGTAGGGCGCATCGGCTTCCGGCCGGAGGAGCATTGCCCGCCTACGCCACCTCAACCCCGCAGTGCGCCCATGCCGACCCTCGAACACCACAAGAAACAGGCCAAGCTTTACCTCAAATGGCATCGCGAGCGGTACTATCCCGTCGCTGCTGTGATTGGATGGCTCTTGCCGCGTTTTCGCGATCTCAGCGACAGCCAGATCCTCGATCACGGCTTCAAGCTTGCCGATGCCCAGGAACTCGTCGCCAGGAAGTCAGGTTTCGAGAGCTGGCAGGCGCTGAAGGAAGGCCTTCGAACCGTGACCGATCGTGCAGCACCAGACGCAGCAAAACCGCATCTCGCCTTTGCCGAGCCACAGCTCTTTGTCTGCGACATCGCAGCGGCCTGTGATTTCTACCGGCAAAAGCTCGGCTTCGAGACGCGCTTCACCTATGGCGAGCCACCCTTCTACGCCCAGATCATGCGCGATGGCACGCGGCTCAACCTGCGCCATGTCGACAAGCCGCCATTGGCCGCCAATTCGGCCGATGACCTGCTGGCGGCAACGATCATACTCGACAACATCAAGGCGCTGTTCCTGGAGTTTCAGGCAGCCGAGGCTCCCTTCCACCAGACATTGAGAACCGAACCATGGGGCGCCCGCACGTTCATCGTCAGGGATCCCGACGACAACCTCATTTGCTTCGCGACCAGCGCGGGCTGACCTCATCGACAAAAACGCCGCCTCTACTGCGCCCCGCGCGCCACGCGCTCGATCTCCTCGCGCACCAGCCGCTCGACCAGTGTCGGCAGATTGTTGTCGAGCCAATCCTGCAGCATCGGCCGCAGCATCTCTTCGGCCATCTCGTCGAATGTCTTCTTGCTACGGCTGGCAAACGCATCGGAAAGCTCGCCAAAGGCGGCGGCAACCTGCCTGCCCGTGTGCTCGGAAACGATGGCCGGACGCGGCGCATCGCTGGCCACCGCCGGTCGCACCACGCTTGCGCCCGGATGAGACGGCTCGGGGGCTGCTTCGGCAGTCGGTTCGTCTCTCGGAGCCTCCACCGGCGGCTGGACAACCGGCTTAAGGGCYTCGCCTCTGTCCGGCACAGCTTTGGCGTGATCGCCGACGGCGGCGATCTCGCGCCGCCAATCGGCAACGGGGGCGTCGGCGACAGGGCGCACTGCCAGCGAGTCGGCAATAAGACGCGCTTCCGGCGCGTCGGCCATGAGCGGCGGGGTCGGCTCGGCGGCGACCCGGGCGCTGACTTCTGCAAGTGTCATCGATGGCTTTGCCGGGACGGGCTCGGGGCGCACCGGCGTTTCCATCCGCGTAATCACCGGCTCGGCCGCCGGCAATTGTGCCTGGACTTCCGCTAGCGTCACCGGCTTCTTGATCTCTGGGGCCTGCAGGTCGGCTCGGAATGCCTCTACGTCGGCAACTGCACCGGCGCTCGCCGCCGGCTCCAGGTCCTGGCGCAGCTCGTCGGTGTCGCCCGGCTGCTTGCGGCCGCCGTCGCTGTCCTCGATGATCCTCCTGATGGAAGCCAGTATCTCTTCCATGGAAGGTTCGCGCTGTGCGCTGCTTGCCGTCGCCATCGTCACATCCGCCGCCCTTGTGACCCGTTGCAGATTTCCGCTCCGGCAAAGCCGGATCGAATCATGACGCCAGCGTAACCGACGGATCGCCGCACGAGAATCCCCAATCTGGGGACTTGTGGGATTTCAACAGATTAGACCAGATACCGAACCAACGGGGAGTGGAGCCAAAGAGCTGGCTCAGGCAGGAGGGACCGAAAAGTCCGAGTCGAACCTCTCAGCGGCCGTCCGGCGTACGCAGGCCGAACCATTTGTCCTTGACCGCGTTGTAGTGCTCTTCAGGTCTGTACTTCGTCACCTGCAAGCCAAGGCGGTCGACGGACAGGCGGCCGGTCGCCTGCAGGATGGCATAGCTCGCCACCACCACATCATGTTCAAAGCCAGCCTGGTTGATCTCCGCGGTGATGACCGTCGCCTGTGCGTTGAGGACATCGAGCGTGGTGCGCTGGCCGACATTGCGTTCTTCGATGACGCCGCTCAGTGCTAGCTTCGCGGCCTCGATCACTTGCTTGTTGGCCGTGAGCTGTTGCTGCGCGGCAGTGTACTCGGTCCAGGCGGCGGTGACGGCCTGGCGCACCTGGTCGCGACTGACGTCGACCTCGATGCGGGCCTGGCTGAGCGATTCCTTGTCCTGGCGCACAATCGCCGATTTACGGCCACCGGAATAGATCGGGATGCTCAGCGTGGCCCCGATGTTGGCCGAATTGGTAGTGCCGTCCTGCGACGCGAAGACGCCCGGTACAGTATTGCGATAATCGCTCGAAACACCCGCGCTTGCAGTCAGTTGCGGCAGCAGCGCGCCTTCGGCCGACTTCACCGAAAACGCGGCCGCGTCGACCAGATGCTGGGTGGCAAGGATGGCCGGGTGCTCGTTCGCGGCCACCTCGACGGCAACTGCGAGGCTCGACGGCAACAGTTTTGCCACCGGGGAAGCGGCTTTGAGCTTGCCCGGTTCGTCGCCGACGATCTGGCGATAGCTTGCGGCACTGGACAAGGCTTGCGCGCGGGCGGCGCTCAACGATGCCACGGCGGCGGCCCGCGAAGCGTCGGCCTGCGCGACGTCGGTACGCGTGCCTTCACCAACCTCAAAACGCGAACGCGCCGCGCGCGCCGTCTCGGTCAGGAATTGCAGGTTCTGCTCGGTCAACACGGCGATCTGGCGGTCGCGAATCACGTTCATATACGCCTGCGCCGCGCTGAACAGGGTGTTCTCTTCGGTGTTGCGCAGGGTTTCGACAGAAGCGCGGACCTGCGCTTCGGCGGCGGCGACATTGTTCCTGGTCTGAAAACCGTCGAACAGCGTCTGATTGATCTGGACGCCAAAATTGCCGGTGGTCAGCCGCACGCTTGAGTTCGTGCCGTTGAGATGGCTGCTTGAGTAGTCGATGTCCGCCGACCCGTTGATGGTCGGGCGCCATCCCGACTTGGCGATGGCGACGCTCTCGTCGGTGACGCGGACGCCGGCCCGGGCCGAATTAAGCGAAGAATTGTACTGATAGGCCTTTGCCAGCGCGCCGAGGATGGATTCCGCCGAGGCCGAGAATGGAGAAAGCGCGGTCGCGGAAACGAGGACGGCGGCGAAAAGACTCTTGCGTATAGGCAGGACCATGTATCCCTCATTCGTTGTCCATGGGAACCACGCCACGCCGGCTTCTCCTTCTTGAGCAGCCGGCGCCGCGTGTTCAATGTTCCCTGCTGCTCAGCCCCAAAGTGCCCCCAGTTT
>NZ_JBFULQ010000293.1:0-6960 GCF_054049815.1 Mesorhizobium sp. P5_C1
GCCTACGAGACCATCCTGCCCTATCTCAGGAAGACCAAGCAGCCATCCGCCTGAGCGCTTCGGAACGGTTTTTGGCTTTCTCGCCGCAGCGGGCGAAATGATACTTGACTGGGTCGCGCGAGGGGGCAACCATGCTCTCCTTGGGTGCCGGTAGAGAAAATCATTCCTGCCGACCAAAGCGCGTCGTTTCTGAACGGATTGAGACGGCGTGCCGAGGTCTGAGTTGTTATGCATGTCGTTCTCCCAAAGCCGGGGCCACTTTTGGGCGACATGCATCAAGGGTTGGGGGAGCTGAAATTGGACCTAGCTTTGGCCAGGCCGCAGGTCAGCGGCTTCTATGATAAGTCGACCGGGGCCATCCAGTATGTCGTCGCCGACCCGGCGACGAAACGATGCGCCATCATCGATCCGATCCTCGACTTCGACGAGAGGTCCGGCGCCACGGCGACGAAGAGCGCCGATGCTCTGCTCGACTTCGTCAGCGAGCAGGGGCTGGGCGTCGAGTGGATCCTCGATACCCATCCGCATGCCGATCATTTCTCGTCGGCGCACTATCTGAAGCAGAAGACCGGCGCGCCCACGGCGATCGGCGAGAGGATCGTCGACGTCCAGAAACTGTGGAAGGCGATCTACAACTGGCCGAATTTTCCCGCCGACGGTTCGCAATGGGACAGGCTGTTCGGAGGAGGCGAAACCTTCCGGATCGGCACCCTTCCAGTCACCGTGCTGTTCTCCCCCGGGCACACGCTGGCCTCGATCACCTATGTGATCGGCGATGCCGCCTTCGTCCACGATACGCTGTTCGTGCCCGACAGCGGCACCGCGAGGGCGGACTTTCCCGGCGGCAGTGCAGCGCGGTTGTGGCACTCGATCCAGGACATCCTGGCATTGCCGGACGAGACGCGCGTTTTCGTCGGCCATGACTATCAGCCCGGCGGACGAGAGCCGTTGTGGGAAAGCACGGTCGCGATGCAGAAGGCCAGCAATACCCACCTCGTTGCCGCGCGCACCGAGGCTGATTTCGTTGCCCTGCGCGAAACCCGCGACAGGACACTGCCGATGCCGAGGCTGATCCTGCATGCGCTGCAGGTCAACATGAATGGCGGACGGTTGCCGGACCCGGAAGCCAATGGCCGGCGGTATCTGAAATTTCCGCTGGACTCGCTTTGACCTGACGGCGCCAGAGCGGTTCACCGTTTCACGGAAACGCCGAACCGCTCTATCTCTTTGTTTTGACGCAGTTCCCAAAGGGAAAGCGCTATGCGCTTTTCCCGGGAAAACCGTTTCACACTTTTCCTGGAATTGCTCTAGACAGCGCTACAAAAAAGGCGGCGTCAGTTTCCTGACGCCGCCTTTGTATTTTTGTTGCCGAGCTGGCCTTAAGCCGCCGGCTGCGCCTCGATGGTGCGCAGCGCCTGGGTCTGGCGCTTGGCGGCGGCCTTGACCGCGTCCTGCACCTTCTCGAAGGCGCGCACCTCGATCTGGCGCACGCGCTCGCGGCTGATGTCGAACTCGGCCGACAGCTCTTCCAGGGTCAGCGGCTCCTCGGCGAGGCGACGAGCCTCGAAGATGCGCCGCTCGCGCTCGTTGAGCACGGCAAGAGCGCCCGACAGCATGCCGCGCCGGTTTTCCAGCTCGTCCTGCTCGATCAGCATCTCTTCCTGGCTTTCATGGTCGTCGACCAGCCAGTCCTGCCATTCGCCGGATTCGCCTTCGCTCGCCCGGATCGGGGCGTTGAGCGAGGCGTCGCCCGACAGGCGGCGGTTCATCGACACCACTTCGGCTTCGGAAACGTTCAGCCTTGTGGCGATCTCGGCGATCTGGTCGGGCTTGAGGTCGCCGTCATCCAGCGCCTGGATCTTGCCCTTCACCTTGCGCAGGTTGAAGAACAGGCGCTTCTGGTTGGCGGTCGTGCCCATCTTGACCAGGCTCCACGAGCGCAGGATGTACTCCTGGATCGAGGCCTTGATCCACCACATGGCATAAGTCGCGAGGCGGAAGCCGCGCTCCGGTTCGAATTTCTTGACGGCCTGCATCAGGCCGACATTGCCTTCCGAGATCACCTCGCCGATCGGCAGGCCGTAGCCGCGATAGCCCATGGCGATCTTGGCGACGAGCCGGAGGTGGCTGGTGACGAGCTTGTGCGCGGCCGTGGTGTCCTCATGCTCGGCATAACGCTTTGCGAGCATGTACTCTTCCTGCGGCTGCAGCATGGGAAAGCGGCGGATTTCTTCCAGGTAGCGGCTGAGGCCGCCTTCGCCGGAAACAATACTGGGTAGTGACTGGGCCATGATAGCGCCCCCTCTCTATTGGAGTGATGCCCCCGAAACGCGGCGGGCATGTGACGCGAGCACCAAAAGGCTCGCCCGCGACATCAGATATATACAGGAACAAAACCAGAAAAGACAGGCGCTTGTTCAACACGAAACAGTGTGTCACGCTGAAGTGAACAATGCCAGTCAGGTTTTTTGATGGCTAGCTTGAAGCTTGTTGGTGACCGGTTCAGAGCTTGCGGAAACCGCCGACGAGTTCCTCCATGTCCCTCGGTATCGGCGCCTCGAACCTCATCGTTAGATGGGTAGTCGGGTGGCGAAATGCAAGCAGCCAGGCATGCAAAGCCTGCCGGGAAAATGCCTTGACCTGGCTTTTCAGCGGTTCAGGCAGCCGGTTGGCCTTGGTGCGGAAGGCCTGGCCATAGTCGGGGTCGCCAATCACCGGATGGCCGATATGCGCCATGTGGACGCGGATCTGGTGGGTGCGGCCGGTCTCGAGCCGGCATTCGACCAGGCTGGCCGTGGCGAATTCCTGCTGATCGACGCCGAAGCGCTCTCGCACGGTAAAGTGGGTGACGGCATGGCGGGCGTCGTCGCGTCCTTCCGGCACCACGGCGCGGCGCACGCGGTCGGCGGCGCGGCCGAGCGGCGCGTCGACCGTGCCCGTCGGCCGCTGCGGTATGCCCCAGACCAAAGCCAGATAGGCGCGTTCGAGATCGCCGGTCAGGCCGTGATCGGCGAAGGCTTCGGACAGCGACTTGTGGGCGCGATCGGTCTTGGCGACCACCATGACGCCGCTGGTCTCCTTGTCGAGGCGGTGGACGATGCCCGGACGGCGCACGCCGCCGATGCCGGAAAGGCTGTCGCCGCAATGATGGATCAGCGCGTTGACCAGCGTGCCGGTCCAATTGCCGGCGCCGGGATGCACGACAAGGCCAGCCGGCTTGTTTATGACGATCAATTCGTCGTCCTCATAGAGCACATCGAGCGCGATGTTCTCGCCCTGTGGCTCCGCTGGTTCCGGCTCCGGCATGGCGACCGAGACGCTTTCGCCCGGCGTCATCTTGCGTTTGGTCTCGTCGACCGGCTTGCCGTCGATCGAAACCGCGCCCTGCCTGATCAGCATCTGCACGCGGCTGCGCGACATGTCCGGGCCGAGGCTCGCAGCCAGCCATTGGTCGAGGCGCTGACCGGCCGCATCCGCGCCCGCCACCAGCACGGTGGGCGCCGCCGCTGTGAATTGGTCCTCTATCAATTCAGGGGCCTCTTCGCTATGAGCGCTCATTGAAAAACCGTTCCGGACTATTTGCCATGGCCAGCCCAATTGCCGAGGAAGATCAGGAGAAACCGCTCGACCCCGAGGTCGAAATGGTGCGCAGGAAACTCGTCCGCTTCGTCGGGATCAATCTCGGCCTGCTGTTCCTTGCCCTTATGGTGGTGATCGGCGCCCTTGTCTACAAAGCGCGCAACGCACAGCCGGCGAACCCGCCGCTGGCCGGCGACATCCAGGCGCCGGCCGGCGAGCCAGTCAGCGGCGACATCGTGCTGCCGGTCGGGGCCAAGGTGGTCAGCCAGTCGCTGTCCGGCAACCGCGTGTCCATAGACACCGAGCTTGCCGACGGCAGCCGCACGATCTTCGTCTACGACATGACAGAGCGCCGTGTGATCGGCCGCTTTGCAATCCGCAACAAATGACCGGGTTCGCCGAATATCGTCGCGTCGCGACCGTCGCCCTGGTCGTCGCCAACTATGACGAGGCGATTGCCTGGTATGTCGAGCGGCTGGGCTTCCTCCTCGTCGAGGATGTCGATCTCGGCGGCGGCAAGCGCTGGGTCACGGTGGCGCCGGCCGACGGGCACGGCGCGAAGCTGTTGCTGGCCGAGGCTTCCGACGAGGCACAAAAGAAAAGCATCGGTAACCAGGCCGGTGGCCGTGTCTTCCTGTTCCTCGAAACCGACGACTTTGCCCGCGACCATGCGGCGATGCTGGAGAAGGGCGTCGAATTTCGCGAGACACCGCGCTTCGAGCCCTATGGCACGGTGGCGGTTTTCGCCGATCTGCATGGCAATCTCTGGGATCTGATCGAGCCGAAACGGTAGGCCTGTGGCCGGTTTTTCCGCGATGCGGTAAAGCGGCGAAGCCCAGTTGCTTTTTCCCAGCCGTCAGCCTATATCGCCGGTTCTTGAACGCGCCCATCGTCTAGCGGTCAGGACACCGCCCTCTCACGGCGGGAACAGGGGTTCGATTCCCCTTGGGCGTACCATTCTCTCCATCAATCATCCGATCTCTCTGCTCTCGTCGCTTCTGGCGCGGCGGGGCCGATTGCATTAGCATTGCGGCGTGGATCCTAAGGCACGGCTCAAGCGGCGCGCAGAACGCTGGGTGCAGGGCAGGTCCAGACTGGCAGTTGATGCCACGCGGGGAGGAAGGCCAATGCAGAAACTGCAATCGCAGGGCGTGCATCACATCACGCTGGTCGGCGCCGGGCGCCAGACCTCGATCGATTTCTGGGAAGGCGTGCTCGGCATGCCGTTCATCTTCGAGCAGCCCAACCTCGACAAGGCAAAAGAGAGCCACCTCTATTTCGATCCGGGCGACGGCCGGCTGATCACCATCTTCACCGATGAGAGCCGCACGCCGGAGAAGCGACGCACGCCGACGGATCCGGGTTGCGTCCACCACATCGCCTTTTCGGTGTCGCGCGTCACCTTCCTGCAGGCGGTTGGCCGGCTCGACGAGCGCGGCATCAAGCACAGCGGCGTCAAGGATCGCGGCTTCATGGATTCGATCTATTTCGAGGATCCGCTCGGCCTGCTGATCGAACTTGCCTCCTACCGCTTCGAGCCGCCAGCGGGGTTCACCCATGCCGACGTGCTGATGGAAGCGCACAGGCTGCGTGTCGGGCGCGGCGACTACAACATTGCGGAAGTGCATCTCGCCGATGCGATCCAGGCGCTCGTCGAGCGTTCCCGCGCAACCTTGTCGGACGACCGGGCACCGAGGAACCCATACTGAACAAACCAGAGGGAGGAACAAATGGCCAAGACAACAACGAAGAGCGCGAAAAAACCGGCGGCCAAGGTAGCCGCAAAACCGGCGGCCAAAGCGGCGGCAAAACCAGCGGTGAAGGCAGTTGCCAAGCCCGCTGCGAAGGCCAAGGCGAAGCCGGCTAAGAAACCTGCAGTGAAGCTGAGCATGCTGAAGCCCAGCGTCAACAACATGACCGTTCGGGTGTTCGCGCGCGCGGCCGGGCTGGGCGCCGACGAGACCGATGCGTGGGGCCACACCCGCTCGCCCGAATTCACGGCGCGAAACCCCTCGCATTTGACGCCGATGATCGAGGACAAAGGCCTTCCCAGGGGCGTGTTGTGGGAAAGCTGCGCCATCATGCAGTATCTGGCGAACAAGCACGGGCTGGAGAAATTCTATCCCAAGGCGCCGGCCAAGCGGGCTATGATCGATAGTGCCATGTTCTATCTGGTCGGTACGCTCTACCCCTATGTGGCGCGCGCCACCTATCCGTTCCTTGGCTTCCCGCAATATGCCGGCGAGGTCGGCCATAGCGACGCGCACCCCGACAAGAAGTCCGAAGCCCAGAAGGCCGCGATGGCCGCGATTGCCGAGCCGCTGGAGGTCTTCCACAGTTTCTTCAGGGACGGCAAGCCGTTCATCGGCGGCAAGAACCCGTCGATCGCCGACATCCGCCTGGCGGCGACGCTCGAGTTCCTGGCGGTCGTCGATTATCCTCTGCCCAAATGGGCCAAGGAGTATATGGCGGCGATCGAGAAGAAGCTCGGCAAGGCGTACGCCGAGCCTGCCGGCGACGTGCGCGGCTACATCGCCTATGTGAGATCGCAAGCCAAGGCCTGAGGTTAAAGGGGGCCAGGTTAAGGATTCGTTAACCAAAGCCCTGTCTACTACCGATAATTCACCCCGCGACCACAGATGTACTGGCGCCGAGGTGGAAGGAAAGGTCGGCGCAATGCCGGCCTTTTTGCTTTCGCTCACTGTCGATGTGACGTCCTATCTTCTTGTTTTAACGCAATTCCAGACGGAAAACCCGTTTCACACCTTTCATGGAATTGCTCCGGTGTTGCATTTTCGGCGTCAACTTTTTGCCCAGAGATATTGTCATTGCCGGCGTTGGCCTTACCATCCATTTCGGCAGTCGGCATGGACTGCCGGTCAGGAGTGAGACGAGGGCTGGCGATGAAAAGCGTTGCGAGGCAGGCTGTGGTTGCGGGGATGATGCTGGCAGGCGCCGTTCATCCTTCAAATGCCGCTGAACTCAACACCATGAGCGATGTCGGGGCTGCGATCCAGGCATGCTGGACGCCGCCGGCGGATGCCGGAACTGCCAGCGTTACCTTGAGCTTCAGCTTCAAGCGGGACGGCACGCTGATCGGCCCCCCGAGGCCGACAGCCATCCATGTGAACGGCGACGCCAARGCGAAAAAATCATTTGTCGACGCGGCGACGACGGCCTTGCAGAATTGCCTGCCCCTGACCTTCTCGTCGAAGCTGGCGCAAGGGGTCGCCGGCAACGTGTTCACGTTGCAATTCACGTCTCCCAAGTAAGGCGACAGGGAAGCCGGAACCGCCTTGCCACGGCGGTGCGCTCAGCTCTTGGGGTATGCTGGTTCAGTGGTGACTGCGCCTCGCCTCGGCATGCCGGGCAAGGTCAGGC
>NZ_JBFULQ010000294.1:0-6950 GCF_054049815.1 Mesorhizobium sp. P5_C1
GGCCCTCGGCATGGAGGAAGGACGGCACGTTGGTGATGCGCACCTCCTCGACATAGTCGCCGACCTGTTTGTACTCGGCGATGACCAGGCCGGCCGGTGTGTCGAGCCTCAGCACGCCAGGCGTCTTCGGCTTGATCAGCCCGTGCTCGATCGCCATCGTCACCGTGCCGATGGTGCCATGGCCGCACATCGGCAGGCAGCCCGAGGTTTCGATGAACAGGATGGCGATATCGCAATCCTGGCGCGTCGGCGGATAGAGGATCGAGCCGGACATCACGTCATGTCCGCGCGGTTCGAACATCAGCCCGGTGCGGATCCAGTCATATTCGGCGAGAAAATGCGCGCGCCGCTCCATCATCGTCGACCCCTGCAGCAGCGGGCCGCCGCCGGCGACCAGCCGCACCGGATTGCCGCAGGTGTGGCCGTCTATGCAGAAGAAGGATTTCTTGGCCATGACGCTCCTCGAAAAATCAAAACCCGAAAAATCAAAATCGTTGTGGACTGAAGGGGGCCAGATCGATCGGCGGAGTCTGCCCCAGGACGAGATCGCGGATCAACCGTCCGGTGGCTGCCGCCTGGGTCAGGCCGAGATGGCCATGGCCGAAGGCATAGACCACCGGCCGGTTTCCCGACACGCGACCAATGACGGGCACCGAATCCGGCAGCGAGGGACGGAACCCCATCCATTCGCGCCCGCCGGCCGGATCGAGCCCCGGCAGGAAGTTCTGCGCTTTCTGCAGCAGCGCCTTCGATCGCGCATAGTTGGGCGGCCTCTCGATGCCGCCGAGTTCGACCGCGCCGCCGACGCGCAAGCCGGTTTCGAGCGGCGTGATGACGAAGCCATGGCCGGAGAAGATCAACTGCCGCTTCACGTCGAAGGCAGCCTTCGGCAGCGTCGTGTTGTAGCCGCGCTCGGTCTCCAGCGGAATGCGATCGCCGAATTGCCTCGCCAGCAGATGCGACCAGGCGCCGGCGGCAATGATGAGATGCCTGGCTTGCCTGGTCGTGCCGTCGGCCAGCGTCAATGTGGCGYCATCCTCATCCGCCCCGACGCGCTCGATCCGGGCCATTTCAAAGCGCGCGCCCCTGGTCTGCGCGTAGGCCCATACCGCCTTGCCGAGCAGTTTTGGATCGGCGATGGTCTTCCATCCCGGCACGAACGTGCCCTTGACGAAGCGCGGCGAGAGCCCAGGCTGCAGGGCTGCAAGTTCATCGCCCTCGACATGGCGAAAACCAATGTCGAACCGCTCCCGCGCGGCCCAGCCGGGCAGCGAGGCGCGGAACTCGGCCTCGCTCTCGTAGAGTTCGAGCGAGCCGTCCTCGCGAAGCATGCCGCGCGTGCCGGAGCGATCGAGCAAGCCCATCCATTCGGCTTCGGCAAGCTTCATCATGCCCGCCTGGGCGGCGAGGCTCGCTTCATATTTTGCCGGCGCGCCGGCACGCCAGAAGCGGAACAGCCAGGGCAGAAGCTTCGGCAGATAGGCGGGCGGGATGCTGAGCGGGCCGAGTGGGTCGGCCAGCCATTTCGGCAACTGCCGGATCATGCCCTTGTGCGCCATCGGCAGCACGTCGGAAAAGGCAAAAGCGGCGGCGTTGCCGGAACTCGTTTCCTCGCAAATGCCGGTGCGATCGAAGATCGTGACCTTGCGCCCCGCCTCGGCAAGACAGGCGGCGGCGCAGATGCCGATGATGCCGCCACCTATGATGGCGATGTCTTCCCCCTCTCCCCGTTCACGGGGAGAGGGTGCCCGAAGGGCGGATGAGGGGCGGCGCCCCTCTTCTGTCGACTTCGAACTTCCGTGCACGTAAACGCTGCCTCTCTTCTGGCTGCCGCCATCTTCTCCTCATGAAGGGAAGAAGAAAGCTTTAGAACTGCGGCAGTGTCGGCCGAACCGCCAGCGCGTCCTTGACGATCTTTTCGACTGCCTTGCGGCGTTCGCCCGACAGCGGCTGGCGCGGCATGCGCACGCGGTCATTGGTTTGGATGGCGAACACTTCGGCAAGCTTGATGTTCTGCACCAGATAGGTCGAGACGTCGAGATCGAGCAGCGGCCGGAACCAGCGGTAGATGGCGAGCGCCTCTTCGCGGCGGCCCAGCTTCATCAGCTGGTAGATGGCGACAGTCTCGCGCGGAAACGCGGTGACCAGCCCGGCGACCCAGCCGATGGCGCCGACCGACAGTGCCTCGAAAGCGAGATTGTCGACGCCGGTGAACAGGTCGTAGCGAGTGCCCAAGCGATTGATGATCTCGGTCGAGCGGCGGATGTCGTCGGAGGATTCCTTGATGGCGACGAAACGCTTGTCCGATGCCAGCTCCTCCATCTGGTCGACAGTGACGTCGACACGGTAAGCGAGCCGGTTGGAGTAGATCATGACCGGCAGGTCGCCAGCCTCCGCGACGGCGCGCAGCGCCGCGACCGTCTCTTCCGTATTGGTGTGATAGATCGGGCTCGGCACCACCATCAGGCCGTTGGCGCCTTCCTTGGCGGCGCGGCGCGCAATGCTGGCCGCCTCACGGGTGCCGGCCTCATTGACTGTCAGCAGCACCGGCTTCTTGCCGGCGACCTTCTGCGCGGTCTTCAGCACCTCGATCTTCTCGTCAGGCGACAGCATCGGCCCTTCGCCGAGCGATCCGCAGACGATGATGCCGTCGCAGCCGGCCTCCATCTGCAGGCCAAAGCAGCGCTCCATCTCGGCATGGTCGAGACGATCGTCGGCAGTGAATTTTGTAGTGACGGCGGGGAAAACTCCGGTCCACATGGTCATTTCTCCATCTGATATATCAGCCGTATATCTGCTAGAAAATCATCTGTCAATGCGGAATCTCTTATGATATATCCTGGATATATCAGGAGATCGCCTTTGATATCCATGGACTCAAGCACTGCATTCGAGCCGGCGGCGGCCAAGGCCTACCGTGTGCTCGAGCACCTGATCGTCACGCTCGAACTGGCACCGGCGAGCTTCGTCACCGAGGGCGCCTTGATCGAAAGGCTGGCGCTTGGCCGCACACCGGTGCGCGAGGCAATCCAGCGGCTGGCCTGGGAAGGGCTGCTCGACGTGCGGCCGCGCGCCGGCATCGCAATCGCTCCGCTGCATCCCGGCGACTGGCTGCGCGTGCTCGATGCACGCCGCGGCGTCGAGGTGGTGCTGGCCCGGTCGGCCGCCCGCTTCGTCACCCGCGAAGCCGCCGACATGTTTCACGAAGCAGCCCTGGCCATGCAGAAGGCGGTGATCTCGGGCAACGTGCTTGCCTTCATCCAGGCCGACAAGGCGCTTGACGAAGCGCTGGCGCTGGCCGCCGACAATCCTTTCGCCGCCCGCCTGGCGGCTCCCTTGCAAACCCACAGCCGCCGTTTCTGGTTCCGCTACAAGGCCGACACCGGGCTTGCTGAATCGGCTGAGCATCATGTCGCGCTGATCCGCTCGATCCTCGACGGCGACGAGGAAGCCGCGGCCAAGGATGCCAAGCGGCTGATAACCCTGCTGCGCGGCCACGCCGAGGTGGCCGCTACCCGCCGCTGATCGGGCGGTTCAGATCCCTTGCGCCGTTGCGGTGATGGAGACGGTATTCTCCCATCCGTCACCGGTCGCGAAGATGCAGCTTCGGCCCTGCACGTCGGTCACCAGCATGGTCCATGTCCCACTTGCCGAGACATAGATCTCGACAATGGCAGCTTGCCCGACCACACCGTAGCCGATCTGCTTCTGCTGGAAGGCCTGCGCCAATCCCGCGACAAGGTCCCTGTGGCCGCCGCAGATGAATTGCGCTTGTGCCGACAGCGTCGACAACGCCAGCGCGGCGCCGATCACGGCCATCCTGATCCATAGAAATGAAAATTTGTGTGCCATCTGGCACCTCCTTCGCCTTCACGTTCCGGCAAAGGGAGGCACATGGGCAGCCTCAATATGCCGGAGCGTTCCAGGCCGGGTCCGACGTCTTCATCACGTCACTCCTTCTGGTTTCCGGTCTGTCGTCAGGGAATTCTTATCGCATTCCCTGGATTCGATATGGTGAGGTCCCGATCCGAAAACAAGCAGCATCTCAACCCTGGCGGCGAGCCGTACGGCTTCGATCCGCGTCAGGTTTCCGCGGGGTCGCGAAGCGCCGCCCATTTCAGCAGGGCGTCGAGAGCCGGACATAGCGCCTGCCCCCAGTCGGTCAGGCGGTACTCGACTTTCGGCGGCACCTGATGATGCACGATGCGGCGCACGATCCCGTCGGCTTCCATCTGCCTCAGTTGTTGAATCAGCATCTTCTGCGAGATCGCCGGGATCGCCCGTTCGAGATCGGAAAAGCGCAGCACCTTGCCGCCGAACAGGTGAAACAGGATCACCAGCTTCCAGCGGCCTTCAAGGATGCGCAGCACATTTTCCACGCCGCTCGCCGCCGACACCGGCGTCAGCGCCTCAACCTTGCTTTCGGGTCCAGACTTCCTTTCTGACATAACCTTACTTTCGGGTAAGTACCTTACTTTTTCGTCGGTTCTTGCCATTTTTTCAGCATATCTCATTTTAGGAGCCGGACAAGGCCGCGGACCTTCGCGTCTACGGCAGGACCTGGAACCGGAGATGAAACCATGATCGCGAAACTTCCGCAGCCGCTGACAGACTATTTTGCCGCTAAGAACAGGCACGACATCGACGCGATGCTCGTGCCCTTCTCGTCGGACGCCACGGTCAAGGACGAAGGTGAAACCCATCGGGGTTCGGCCGCCATCCGCGACTGGATGGAAGCAACGACGAGAAAATACCGGGTGACCGTTGAGGTCGTCGACGCGACGGTCAATGGCGATGCATGGMGGATCGCCGGCATCGTGTCAGGCAATTTCCCCGGAAGCCCGGCGACGCTGCACTACAACTTCACACTGGCCGACGGCCGGATAACGCGGCTGGAGATCGGTGCATGACCATCCTGGGAAATTCCCGGTTCAACGATCAGGAATTTGCCAAGTTGCGGAGCTGGTGAGATTCCTTTTTCCGGACCAGTGCCATTCTGACCGTATGATCCAACGCAAAAAAGGGCGCGACCAAGCCGCGCCCTTTCCTGTGAAATAGCTGTCGGATTTCAGTTCATCGTCGGGATGACGAACTCGGCCCCGTCCTTGATGCCGGACGGCCAGCGCGAGGTGACCGTCTTGGTCTTGGTGTAGAAGCGGAACGCGTCCGGGCCATGCTGGTTGAGGTCGCCGAAGGAGGACGCCTTCCAGCCGCCGAAGGTGTAGTAGGCGATCGGCACCGGGATCGGCACGTTGACGCCGACCATGCCGACCTGGACCCGCGAGGCGAAGTCGCGCGCCGCATCACCGTCACGGGTGAAGATGGCGACGCCATTGCCCATCTCGTGGTCGTTGGCGAGCTTGATCGCGCTCTCATAGGTCGGCGCCCGCACCACCGAGAGCACCGGTCCAAAGATCTCTTCCTTGTAGATGCGCATGTCCGCGGTGACGTTGTCGAACAGGCAGCCGCCCATGTAGTAGCCATCCTCGTAGCCCTGCATCGAGAAGCCGCGGCCGTCGACGACCAGCTTGGCGCCTTCCTTGACGCCGGTATCGACGTAGCCCTTGACGCGCTCGAGCGCCTGCGCTGTCACCAGCGGGCCGAAATCGGCCGAAGAGTCGGTCGAAGGTCCGACCTTCAGGCTTTCGACACGCGGAACGAGCTTTTCCATCAGCCGGTTGGCGGTGTCGTTGCCGACCGGGACAGCCACCGAGATCGCCATGCAGCGCTCGCCGGCCGAGCCGTAGCCGGCGCCGATCAGCGCGTCGACGGTCTGGTCCATGTCGGCATCGGGCATGATGATCATGTGGTTCTTGGCGCCACCGAAGCACTGCACGCGCTTGCCCGCGGCGGTGCCGCGCGAATAGATGTAGTGGGCGATCGGCGTCGAGCCGACAAAGCCGATGGCCTTGATGTCGGGATCGTCGAGGATGGCATCGACCACATCCTTGTCGCCATTGACGACGTTGAGGATGCCCGCCGGCAGGCCGGCTTCGATGAACAGTTCGGCGATGCGCATCGGCACGCCCGGGTCGCGCTCCGACGGCTTCAGGATGAAGGCATTGCCGCAGGCGATGGCCGGCGCGATCTTCCACAGCGGGATCATCGCCGGGAAGTTGAACGGCGTGATGCCGGCGACGACGCCGAGCGGCTGGCGCATCGAATAGACGTCGATGCCGGGGCCGGCGCCGTCAGTGAATTCGCCCTTCATCATATGCGGTGCGCCGATGCAGACCTCGACCACTTCGAGGCCGCGCTGGATGTCGCCCTTGGCGTCGGCGATCGTCTTGCCATGCTCGCGCGCCAGGATATCGGCCAGTTCGTCATAGTCGCGGGCGACGAGTTCGAGGAACTTCATCAGCACGCGCACGCGGCGCTGCGGGTTGGTTGCCGCCCATTTTGGCTGTGCCGCCTTGGCATTCTCGACCGCCGCGCGCAGTTCAGCCTGCGAAGCCAGCGCCACCGTGCCACGCACGGAACCGTCCATCGGCTGCATGACATCTTGCTTGCGGCCGCTGGTCCCGGCGACATGCTTGCCGCCGATGAAATGACCGTAGTCGATCATGATTTCTCTCCCTGGGTTTGTGATGGCGCATTGTCCGCCTTTGCCCGGCGGATGGCAACGCGAGCCAGAACGCAACCGTTGTGCATGAAATAGACAACGAAGGCCGACTGTGCATTAATTGCCGCAAATATCCGGCACTTCGATCGTTCCAAGGATTGAAAGATTGCATTTCTTCCCACCCCCCTCTGTCCTRCCGGACATCTCCCCCGCAAGGGGGGAGATCGGATGTTGCTTTCGTCTTCGGAAACCTTCGACGCCGCAAAGATGCCGCCGGCGGAGCTGCCACTCTCCCCCCTTGCGGGGGAGATGTCCGGYAGGACAGAGGGGGGTGGGCGGGAACGCGGCGTTCACGATTAGATCGGACCATCCCCATGAACTGGGATGA
>NZ_JBFULQ010000295.1:0-6942 GCF_054049815.1 Mesorhizobium sp. P5_C1
ACTCCATTCCGGCCGCATCAAGGTTTCGGGCAGCAGCTTTTCCACTGAATATCGCGAGGCCGGCGCCGATCTGGCGACCGAATTCGCCGCCTTGCTCGAGCATGCCAGACTGGCACTCGCCGGCGAAGAGCTGAAGCCCGAGGAAAGCCTGCCGCCGATCGATCCGGAATCCATTGCCGTCGAACTTGGCCTCAATCAGCCCAAGCAGGTCGCCGATTTTGGCCGCATGCGCCGCAGCTTCGCCTTTGCCAACCATCCGGACCGTGTCGCTCCGCACCTGCGCCAGCGCGCCATGATCCGCATGCAGGTGGCCAATATGCTGATCGACGAGGCAAAGCGCCGCGCGCTGGCCGGCGCTCGCCGCTAAACGCCACTGGTTCACCCAAAAGTCGGGCTGGCGAGGCTTGGAGAGCGCCTCTGCTTTCCCTATAGATGCGGCTTCCTTCCCACGCCGCCACGCAAGCTTTCCCTCCGGAGCAGAATTCCATGCACAAACGCCGTCTCGGTCGGACCGATCTTCTTGTTAGCCAGATCTGCCTGGGCTCCATGACCTGGGGCCAGCAGAACACCGAGGCAGATGGCCACGCCCAGATGGATCTGGCCTTCTCGCGCGACGTCAATTTCATCGACACCGCCGAGCTCTACCCGATCCCGCCCAAGGCGGAGACGCAAGGGCGAACCGAAAAGATCATCGGCAGCTGGATGAAGGCCAACGGCAACCGCGACAAGGTGATCCTGGCCTCGAAAGTCGTCGGCCGCACCGCCAACGGCTGGTTCCGCGGCGACAGGCCGTCGCAACTGGTGCGTGCCGATATCTTTGACGCCATCGACAAATCGCTGGCCAAGCTCGGCACCGACTATCTCGACCTCTACCAGATCCACTGGCCGGAACGGGACATCCCCTGGGGCGCCAACCCGACGCGCGTCGGCGCTGTACCGCGCCGCGCCGATTCTGTGGGCGCACCAACCGACGAAACGCCGATCGCCGAGACGCTTGCCGTGTTCGACGAACTGGTGAAGGTCGGCAAGATCCGCCATTTCGGCCTGTCGAACGAGAGTTCCTGGGGCGTGATGCGGTTCCTGGCGGAGGCCGACAAAGGCATCGGTCCCCGCGTCGCGTCGATCCAGAACGCCTACAATCTCGTGAACCGCACCTTCGAAGTGAACCTCGCCGAGGTCTGCGAGCGCGAACAGGTGTCGCTGCTTCCCTACTCGCCGCTGGCGCAGGGCTACCTGACCGGCAAATACGACCATGGCGCCCGCCCCCAGGGGTCGCGCACGCAGCTCTTCAACCGCGGCCAGCGCTACGAGACACCCAACGCGGCCGAGGCACAGCTCGAATACAATGAGCTGGCGCGCTCCTTTGGCCTCGAACCGGCGCTGTTTGCCAATGCCTATGTCTCGAGCCGGCCATTCGTCACTTCGAACATCGTCGGCGCGACCACCCTTGCGCAGCTCGACATGGCGTTGTCTTCGGTCGACGTCGTCTGGACCGAAGAGATGCAGAAGGCGGTGGACGCGATCCATCAGCGCGTCGGCAATCCCTGTCCTTGATGGGGGACAGAATTATCCAGGAATGACAGAGGGYGGAGACAATGGTGGATTTTCCGATCGAGGCAGTGCGTGGAAGGTTTCCGGCCCTCTCCCTGACCGACAAGGGGCGGCGGCGTATCTATCTCGACAACCCCGCCGGCACGCAGGTGCCACAGGCAGTAGCCGACGCCGTGTCGCGCTGCCTTCTGACCACCAACGCCAACCTCGGCGGCTATTTCGAAACGACTGTCGCAGCGCAGGTCGTCGTCGACGAGGCGCATCAGGCGATGGCCGATTTCCTCGGTGCGGAAAGCCCTGAGGAAATCATCATCGGCGCCAACATGACGACGCTGACCTATCACATGTCACGCACGCTCGGCCGCACGATGAAGCCCGGCGACGAGATCATCCTCACCCGCATGGATCACGAGGGCAATGTCTCGCCCTGGCTGCAACTGGCCGAGGACCTTGGCCTGGTGGTGCGCTGGCTGCCGTTCGACGAAAAGAGCTGGCAGGTCGAAGAGGCGACGCTGGCGGATCTGCTTTCGCAGAAGACCCGGCTTGTCGCCCTGAACTACGCCAGCAACCTGACCGGCTCGATCAACCGGGTGAAGGCGTTGACCGCCATCGCCCGGAATGCCGGCGCCCTGGTCTATGTCGACGCCGTGCAGTTTGCGCCGCATGGCCTGATCGACGTCAAAGATCTCGGCTGCGATTTCCTGATCTGCTCGGCCTATAAATTCTTCGGTCCGCACATGGGCATATTGTGGGGCAGGCGCGATGTCATCGATGGCCTGCAACCCTACAAATGCCGCTGTTCGTCGGATGGCCTGCCGGAGCGGTTCGAACTCGGCACGCCGCAGATCGAGCTGATGGCGGGCCTCACAGCCGCGGTCGATTATTTCTCAGGATTGGGTGCGGCAGCGGGCGAGGGTGGGTCGCGAAGGCGCAAGATCGCCAAGGCGTTCGAGGTGTCGATCGCCTACGAAAACCCGCTGGCGCAAAGGCTGATCGACGGGCTGTCGGACATTTCAGGCCTGACCATTCACGGCATCACCGATCCGAAGCGGCTGGCCGAACGTGTGCCGACAGTGTCCTTCACCGTCGACGGCATTGTGCCGGAGACGATCGCTCGGCAGATGAACGCCGAAAACATCTTCCTGTGGTCCGGCCACAACTACGCTTGGGAGATCGTCCACCAGCTCGGCATTCCGGCCGAACATGGGGTCGTGCGCATCGGCATCGCGCATTACAACACGGCGGCCGAAATCGACGAAACGCTGGAGAGCGTGCACCGGGTCATCGCCATGCTCAGGCAGCAGCGCTCCTGACGCCCGCTTGAAATCACGCCTTCTTGCCACCGAAACCGGTGAGGAAGGCCRTCAAATTGTCGCCGAGTTCGTCGCAGAGATAGCCGCCTTCCTGGACGATGACGGTCGGCAGGCCGAGCTTGGCGATGGCCTCGCCAATGCGTGAGAAGCCCGGTGTCGTCACCGAAAGCCCGCCGAACGGGTCGCCTTCGAACGCGTCGAGGCCAAGCGCCACGACCAGCGCGTCCGGCGAAAAGGCGCGGATACGCTGGAACGCCACCGCAAGCGCTTCGAGAAACGCCTTATCGGCGGATTTGCGCGGCAGCGGCAGGTTGAAATTGTAGCCAAGGCCCGCGCCTTCGCCGCGCTCGTCGGCATGACCCCAGAAGAATGGATAGAAGCGCACCGGATCGGCATGCAGCGAGACGGTGAGCACATCCGGCCGCGCATAGAAGATGCCTTGCGTGCCATTGCCGTGGTGCAGGTCGACATCGAGGATCGCCACGCGCGCAGCCTGTTTGCGCAGAACCTGAGCTGCAACGGCCGAATTGTTGACGAAGCAGAAGCCGCCGGCGACATCGGCAAAGGCGTGGTGGCCGGGCGGGCGGCATAGCGCATAGGCGGCCGGCGCGCCTGACGTCACGGCTTCAGCGGCTTCGACGGCGCTCCATGCACTCCACAGCGCGCTCTGCCATGTCTCGCCCGAGATCGGGCAAGCGGTGTCGGCCATATGATAGCCGGCCTGGCCGACCGCCGAGGCGGGATAGCTGCCTGACCGCGCGATCGGGTGGATGTTGGGGATGACCTCGGCGGAAGCGCCCTCGATGCGCTGCCAGCGCTCGAAAATGTGCTCGAGGAAGTCGAGATATTCCGGCGTGTGCACCGCCGAGACCGGGCCAAGCCCATGATTGCGCGGCCGCTCGATCGTGCAGCCGGCAGATAATGCGCCGGCTAACAATCGTTCGACCCGTTCGGGCTGTTCCGGATTGGGCTTCGCGGCACCGCTCGAAAGAAAGGCCTTGGGGTCGTGGCGCTTCTGTTCCTCGGCATAGAAGGCTTTCATTCCTGTTCCCCGTTCTGCGGCGCGTCGGCAAAGGCAAAAAAGGCATCGCCGATGATCTTCTGCGTCTGCTCGTAGCTCGACCAGGCGATGCCCAGCCTTTCATAAAACGCCTTGGCGACCTCATTGTCGGTGTCGACTGATAGCCGCAGATAGACGCCGCCTTCTTTCCGGCACTGCGCCGCGACATGCCGCAGCAGGCGCTCGCCGATCTTGCGGCCGCGGAACCGGTCCTCGACATAGAGGTCCTGCACATAGACGCCGGGCCGGCCCATCCAGGTCGAAAAGATCGGGAAGTGGAGGCAGAGGCCGGCGAATTCGCCACCCACTTCGGCAATCAAGGTGGAAAAGGCAGGCTTTTCGCCAAAGCCGTAGGTTCTGAGATCGTCTGCTGTCGAGATGATCTCCTCCGGCGCGCCGATGTGCGTTCCGAGTTTCAGGATCGCCGTATGGATGGTGTCGACGTCGTCGATGCGGCCGGGCCGGATAACGGTGTCGGTGGTCCTGGCTTGGGTCTTCTCTGGCATGGCTCAGGCCGCGGCGCCGGCCGAGCCCGGCCTGGTCAGAAGGTCATCAAGCTCGTCAATGCCGTCTTCCGAAAAGACCCGGATGCCGTTCGCTTCCAGCAGCGCGGTGGTCGTGCCCTGGCCAGCCACCCGGTTTCCCGAAAAACGCCCGTCATAGATGAAACTGCTGCCGCAGGACGGGCTGCCGTCGGTAAGAACCGCATACCGGCAGCCTGTTTGTCGGGCGAGATCGAGTGCGAGCTGCCCGGCTTCGAGATAAAGTGAGGTCACATCGTTTCCCGTTTGCTCGACCACTCGGCCTTGGCCGTGCAGCACTGCGTGGCCGTCGCCTGTGCCTCGAATTTCTGCCGGAGGACGTGGCGTGGAGAAGCCCGCGGCAACCTCCGGGCAGATCTGCACGATCCGTCCCTCTGCCTGCCATCGCGCAAGAATGGGATGGTCGTTGAGGCGGTAGGAGCCGTTGTAGCGAACCTTGCTGCCGAGCAGGCAGGCTGAAACGAGAACCCTTTCCATATCAGCTCCTCCGCTTGCCACTCGACCTCCAATACCCCCTAGAACGCCACCCGGTCGCCGCCCTTGAGCGCCAGCATGTCGCGCGCTTCGGTGGGTGAGGCAACCTCCAGCGACAGCCCCTCGAGAATGCCACGGATACGGCGCACCTGATCGGCATTGGACTTCGCCAGTTGGCGGCCATCAAAAAGGCTGTCTTCCAGGCCGACGCGGACATTGCCGCCCATCGCCGCGGCGATCGAGATCAGCGGCATCTGATTGCGGCCGGCGGCCAGCACCGAGAACTGGTAGCTGTCGCCGAACAGCTTGTCGGCGATCCGCTTCATGTGGACGAGGTTTTCCGGGTCAGCACCGATGCCGCCCAGTATGCCCAGCACGAACTGGATGAACAGCGGTCCCGACACCAGTCCACGGTCGCGGAAATGCGCCAGCGAATAGAGGTGGCCGACATCGTAGCACTCGAATTCGAAGCGCGTGCCGCAGCCCTTGCCCAGCCTCTCTAGCACGCCCTCCATGTCGGCGAAGGTGTTCTTGAAGATCGTGTCGCGCGTGGCTTCAAGCAGCTTCGGCTCCCATTCGTGCTGCCACTCCCTCGGCTTGTCGAGCATCGGAAACAGCGCGAAGTTCATCGAGCCCATGTTGAGCGAACACATTTCGGGTTCGGCCCGCAGCGGCGCCGCCAGCCGCTGGTCGAGCGTCATCAGCGACGAGCCGCCGGTGGTGATGTTGATCACCGCGTCGGTCGCCTGCTTGATGCGCGGCAGGAACTGCATGAAGACGTCCGGATCGGCGGTTGGCCGACCATCCCTGGGATCGCGGGCATGCAGGTGCAGGATCGAGGCCCCGGCTTCGGCGGCCGCGATCGCCTCGGTGGCGATCTGGTCCGGCGTCACCGGCAGATAGGGCGACATCGACGGCGTGTGCACTGAGCCGGTGATGGCGCAGGTGATGATGACTTTTCGCGGCGCCATTTTTGTCCCTCAGCCTTCGACCGGCAGGTCGAGTTCGGCGGCCAGCGCCTGCAGCGAGTCGCCAAGGACCGCGATGATCTCACCAATCTGATCGCGGGTCACAATCAGAGGCGGGCAGACCATGAAATTGTCGCTCACTGGCCCGCCACGCACGCGCCGCGAATAGATGATCAATCCGCGCTCGAACGCCAGATCGATGAGCCTCAAATTGGCGTTGAGGCCCTGTGGCAATGGCTCCTTGGCCAGCGGATCCGCGTAAATTTCGGCTCCCATGAACAGCCCCTTGCCCCGCACGTCGGCAATGAAAGGAAAGCGCCGAGTCAGGGCCTCGAGTTCACCCCTCAGCAATTCGCCCATGCTGGCCGAATTCTCGACCAAGCCAAGGCGGTCGACCTCTCCAAGCACCGCAACGCCCGCTGCACAAGCGACCGGGTTGCCGCCATATGTGTGGCCATGCAGGAAGCCACCGGTCTCCACAACCGGCCCGACGATCTTCTGTGTCGCGGCAAGTGCGCCAAGCGGGGCATAGCCAGATGAAAGGCCTTTCGACAGCGCAACGATATCCGGCCGGCAGGACCAATGGTCGCCACCCAGGAATTTTCCGGTGCGTCCGATGCCAGTCATTACCTCGTCGTGGATCAATAGGATCCCGTAGCGGTCGCAGATTTCGCGGATACGCGGAAAATAGCTGTTGGGCGGCACCAGCGCTGCGGTCGCGGCACCACCGATCGGTTCCATGACGAAGGCGAGCACGCTTTCCGGCCCTTCCTCCAGGATCTTTTCCTCCAGCATATCGGCGTAGCGGATGCCACGYTGTTCCGTCGACAGATTGTCGTGATCGCGATGGACAAAAGGGGCCGGCACCAAAGGCATCGGCCGACCGATCGGGTCGAAAGTCTTGGTGAGGATGTCGTCGCCAGTGACGGCAAGCGTGCCGATCGTCACGCCGTGATAGGAGGGCATACGTCCGATGACTTTCCAGCGTTTGTCCTGACCTGTTGCTACCGCCCATTGCCGCGCAAGCTTGAGGC
>NZ_JBFULQ010000296.1:0-6935 GCF_054049815.1 Mesorhizobium sp. P5_C1
CTCCCACCCTCCCGGATTGAGCGTCAGTTCTTTCAATGCGGCGAATTTCTCCTCGCGTCGCCCTTTCGGCAACGCCCGAAAGTGCACCTGCGCGGGCTTCTCTTTGTCTTTTCCCAGCTTCTTAGCTGCCAGCACAATGCATACCGGCTGCTGAACGCCTTGGAAAAGGCGCGTCCTGACCTCCGGCTGGTGACCATCGGGCGAGCAATCGACCACCCATATTTCCGAGCACGTGCGCCTGAGATCATCGCGCATCCGTTCAAAGCCGGGACCGTTGAGAAAACCGGCCACCGAAATGAAGCAGACGATGCCTTCCTCGTCCTTGTCGGGAAAACCGGTCGCCGCATAGTTTCCCGTTCCGAACACTTTCCATGTCGCCCAACGCCAGAAGTAGACGTAGAGATTTTTCAGATGCTTGGTGTGCGCGCCTACGCCCCAAGCGCGCGGTGGCGTCCACCAATCCATCGGAGCGACGGTCTTGCCGCCAGAGCCGGCCTCGATCCAGCCGCCCCGCCCCTTGGCCTTTTCCTTGTAGGGCGGGTTTCCAATGACCACGGTGATCGGCTGCGTCTTCTTGATAGTGTTGGCGTCGCGCCGCGATTTCGCGACCGCGCCAGCTTGAGTAAATGTCTCTTCTTCGATGAAAGGATTACCTAGCGTATTGGTAATGAACAGTTTGAGGTCAGGAACCGATATTGCAGTTCCCTTGGTCGTCACTAGCGCCCGCATTTCAGCGATAAGTCGCAGCTGTGCCACCGCGAAAGGCCCAAACTGTAGTTCGAAGCCTATAAGCCGTTTTGCGGCCGCCTCAATCGCGCCTCGCACAGCCCCTTCGCCCTCGGCATCAGCTACGGTCGTGGCGATCCGGCGCAGAACGCCGAGCAGGAAGGTTCCGGTGCCGACCGCCGGGTCCGCCAGCGTCACGTCGGTAGAGGCGAGCCCGGCGTGGCGCTCGAACAAAGGGCCGCGCAAAGTCTCGTCCACCAGCCGCACCATCGCACCGACCACTTCCGGCGGCGTGTAGTAGGAACCAGTGCGCTTGCGCAGCGTGTTATCGTAGACCTCAAGGAAGTCCTCGTAGAAATACAACCAGGCTTCCGGTTTGTCCTTGCTGATCGTGTGCCAATTCACCTCATTGAGGACGCGGGTCAGCGTTTGCAGCGATGTCTTCAGCGCCTGCTGRTTGGCCTCATCATCCGTCAGCAGCCCAAGCGCAGTGCCAATCAGTGAATTCGTTTTCCTCAGTTCGTGCGCTGCCAGATGGATTCCGCCGGCCAGCGGAATATCGAGCGCCCGCGCCACCAGAAGTCCGAACGTCACCGCCTGCGCGTAACCGTCAGCAAATTGCGCGTCATCCGCTTCGGGGAAGAGCAGCTTGCGCCAGTCTTTGGCCAACGCGGTCAGACCTGCACTTTCCAGAGCCAGTTGCTCGGTGACCTCGTCGCGCAAAAGCCGGCAAAGCCGCGCGCTGACCTCCGCTAGCCGTCTGGCGTTCGGCGGCGCGATCGGCGCCCAGGTAAGAAAGTTGTTGATCAGCGGGAGAAGACTGACTGGTGCCGCGAGCTTGGCACCTGAAGAGACGACGTCGCCCTCCAACGAAACAACTTTGCCCTGCAGCACTCCATCTTGCCAAAGGCTGAACGCATTGCCGTCGGTGTAGAGCAGGTTAGGCAGCGACTTCAGCTTGTTCCACTGGTCTTTGTCGTGAGAGTCACTGGAAATGGCGCGGGTCCGCACCCTTTCCAGGCTGCTTGACCTCGATGAAGCCGACAAGGGCGTTGTTGACCGTGACGGCGAAATCCGGGCGCGTCTTGATGCCTGCAAGGCTCGTCTCGCCCACCAAGTGGACCGATCCGGCCAAATGCCCAGTAAGTGCAGCAAGCTCATGGACCAGAGTTTCAAGCGGTCCGCGCAATTGATCTTCTGGCGCACCACCAATCGCAGGATTTGTCAGTTTCGGCTTCAGCGACGCACCATATGCGGATACGGCATCGCCAACAGTCTTTACCGTCATTTCTCCCCCGGGCCGCGCAAGAGCATGAATAGTTTTGTTTCGCCTCAAGACGCGAATCAAGCATAACTGGGAAGTCTGTTCATGCCAGCAGATTTATTTACCAGTCCTGCGCACCGGCGGCCGTGCCGGCCCTTCGCTATGGCTCCCTGCCCTTCGGGCCTTCATCCCCTTCAAAAGGTCCACCGGACCTTTTGATCCGCCCGAAGGCGGACCGGGTCTTCACCGTTCGTCGCTCGAAAAGCCAAATCGTTGGCTTTTCGTCCGCTGCGCGGACCACTCCTCACCCAACCGTTTCTTAATGTGTCTTTGCTACACCGACGCCTGAAAAAGAGGCGGAAAACGGAGAGTAATCGGGGTGCGCTTTTCCGCGGCCACGACAGCCGGGCGGTTCTTGCCGCAGCGTTTGGCGCTGCGCATCGGGCCGTTGCTTGGCCGCATCGATGCCGTGCTGTTCACCGCCGACGAGCGCGGCGAGGCCGGCCGCATGTCGGTCATCGCTTTCTCCATCCGCATCATCAGCGCCGTCATCGCCTTCGTCAGCCAGGTGCTGATGGCGCGCTGGATGGGCTCGTTCGAATACGGCATCTTCGTCCTCGTCTGGGTGACGATGGTCATCGTCGGCAACCTCGCCTGCCTCGGCTTCCACACCTCGGTCATCCGCTTCATCCCCGAATACCGCGAGCGCGGCATGCTGGCCGAACTGCGCGGCATCGTGCTGGCCAGCCGGCTGTTCGTGCTGATCGCCTCCACGCTCATCGCCGGGCTCGGCGCGCTCGGCGTCTGGCTGGCCGCGCCATGGATCGAGAACTACTACGTGGTGCCGTTCATCCTCGGCGTCATCTGCCTGCCGATGATCGCCATGTCCGATTTGCTGCAAGGGCTGGCGCGCGCCAATTCATGGGCGCTGTTCGCGCTGTCGCCGACCTATCTGGTACGCCCGGTGCTGATCCTGCTGTTCATGGCGCTGATGCTGGCCGCCGGCTATGCGCCCGACGCCAGGACCGCCATCTTCGCTTCGATCGCCGCCACGTATGTCACCACGCTCGGTCAGCTCATCGGCGTTACCCAACGCATGGAAAGGCGGATCCCGGCCGGGCCGATGAAGGTCCATTTCGCGCAATGGTTCCTCGTGTCGCTGCCGATCTTCCTGGTTGAAAGCTTCTTTTTCCTGCTCACCAACGCCGACGTGCTGATGGTCGGCGCCTATATGGATCCCAACGACGTCGCCGTCTATTTCGCCACCGTCAAGACGCTGGCGCTGGTGCATTTCGTCTATTTCGCCGTCAAGGCCGGCGTTGCCCAGCGCTATGCGCAGTTCACCCATGGCGAGCCGCAAAAGCTCGCCGCCTTCGCCCGCGAGACCGTATCGTGGACATTCTGGCCCTCGCTGCTGATGGCGATGATGGTGCTGGCGCTGGGTGAGCCGATGCTGGTGCTGTTCGGCCCTGAATTCAGCAGTGGCTATCCGCTGCTGTTCCTGCTCGTTTTCGGCGTCGTGGCGCGCGCCGCCGTCGGTCCGTGCGAAAGCCTGCTGACGATGAGCGGCAATCAGAACATCTGCGCTGCCGTCTATGCCATGACGCTGGCCTTCAACATCGGCCTCAACGTGATGCTGATCCCGCATTTCGGCCTGTGGGGCGCGGCGATGGCCACCGCCTTTGCCATGATCTTCGAAGCCTGTGCGCTGTCCTTCACCGTATGGCGCAAGCTCGGCATCGTCATGCTTATCTTCGTGCCTGCGAAAGGAGCCGCGTGATGGCCGCCATCCCGTTGCTTGAGGAAACCAGCGGCGGCACCGCCGGCGCCATGGTGTCCGGCCTCGCCGGGCTGACCCGCGACCCCGACCCCGCCCATATCGAGATCCTCGCCAACAACCGGCCGGAGCGCAAACTCGCCATCTACCCGGCATCGGCCGGCTTCGACCTGGTCGAGGAACTGGATTACCTCTGCACCCGCACGGTCGAGCCGAACGTCTTCTTCAACCCACGCTTCCTGGCGCCGGCCATGCCGCGGCTGGAGGATCGCGAGGTGCGGCTGGCGGTGATCCGCGACGGCGACGAATACCGCAACCGGCTGCGCCTTCTGGTGCCGTTCTCGGTGGAACGGCCGGGAATGCCGCTCGGCGTTCCGGTCATGCGCACATGGTCGAGCCCGTTCGGTCCGCTCGGCACGCCGCTGGTCGACCGCGACGACCCGGTCGGCGTCGTCGAGGACTTCTTCTCGATGCTCTCGCGCCCGCACCTGAAACTGCCGAAAGTCTTCGTCCTGCCCGATATCCGGCTCGACGGCCCGGTGGCCAGCCTGTTCGCCACCGTGGCCGAGACGCGCGGCCTGATGCTGGTCACCACCGGCCAGACCCAGCGCCCCGCGCTGGAGAGCCAAGCCGACGGGGACGAGTATCTGAAGGCCTCGCTGCGCGCGCATCATTTTCGCGAGTTCCGCCGGCTGAAGCGGCGCCTCGGCGACCTCGGCAAACTGGAGCATGTCGTGGCGCGCGGCCCTGAAGAGATCCGCCACGCCATCGAAAGCTTCCTGACGCTGGAAGCGGCCGGCTGGAAAGGCCGCGAACGCACCGCCATGGCGATCGACCGCTACCGCGCCGCCTTCGCCCGCGAGGCCGTGCACCGGCTGGCCGAACAGGACATGTGCCGCATCCATTCGCTGACGCTCGACGGCCGCACGATTGCTTGCCTGATCGTGTACGTCGAAGCCGGCGTCGCCTACACCTGGAAGACGGCTTATGACGAGACGCTGGCCGCCTATTCGCCCGGCACATTGCTGATGATCGAGGTGACCAGGCAGCATCTCGACGATCCCAACATCATGATGACCGATTCCTGCGCCATGCCCGACCATCCGGTGATGAGCCGGCTATGGACCGAGCGCAAGCCGATGGGCACGCTGGTGATCGGCCTGACGCCGGATGCCGATCGCCTCACCCGCCAGGCCGCCTCGCAGCTGCATCTCTACCGCGAAACCCGCAACATGGCCCGCCTGCTGCGCATCCGCATGAAGAGCCTGCTGGGACGGCGGTAGACCAGAGCTTGGTGGTAACCGATGCCCAGGCTTCCCAGGTAGCCAGGCGCCTGGCATAGGCCTGTTCGGCAACCGTCCCCCTGGGAACAGGCGCAGCGACCGCTCCAGCGCATCCACGACCGCCGGGATCGCCCGTGCGGTCGCCGAGGGATCACCCGGTTTCTGGCCTTCATCCCGTCGCGCCGCCGGCATATTCGGGCATCGGCACGGCCGGGGTTGGCGAAGAGCCACGCCAATCAAGGGCGCACCTTGATTACGCCACGAGATGTAACAGTAACGTACTTACCTCGCGTCATCGCCAGTCGCAGGGTGACATCATGTCGGGCCGCTAAAGACTGGCTTGGGTAGGCGTGCCCAAGGGAGCGAGCAATGGCCAAACAGCAGCAAGAACACGAAATCGATAGCAGTACCCTCAGCCGACGCAGCGTCCTGCTTGGAGGCACCGCGCTAGCGGCGGCAGCCGCCACCCTCACATCGCGGCCGTCGATCCAGCCCGCGCAGGCGGCGGGTGGCAAACCGAACATCCTCGTCATCTTTGGCGACGATATCGGCTTTTGGAACATCAGCGCCTACAACAGAGGCATGATGGGCTACCGCACGCCCAACATCGACCGCATCGCCAATGAGGGCGCAATCTTTACCGACCTCTACGCCCAGCAGTCCTGCACCGCGGGACGCGCGGCGTTCATCACCGGGCAGAGTTGCTTCCGCACCGGCTTGCTCAAAGTCGGTCTGCCGGCCGCCCCGGAAGGACTGTCGGGGAAGGACCCGACGCTCGCCGAGTTGCTCAAGCCGCAGGGCTACGCCACCGGCCAGTTCGGCAAGAACCACGTCGGCGACCGCAACGAGTTCTTGCCCACCGTCCACGGCTTCGACGAGTTCTTCGGCAATCTCTACCACCTCAATGCCGAGGAAGAGCCGGAGAATGTGGACTATCCGAAATCGCCAGAGTTCCGCGCGAAATTCGGCCCGCGCGGCGTGCTCAAATGCACCGCCACCGACACGGATGATCCCACCGAAGATCCCCGCTTCGGCCGGGTCGGCAAGCAGAAAATCGAGGACACAGGCTCGCTCACCAAAAAGCGCATGGAAACGGTCGATGAGGAATTCCTGGGCGCGGCCAAGGACTTCATCGATCGGCAGCACAAGGCCGGTAAGCCATTCTTCTGCTGGTTCAACACGACCCGCATGCATATTAACACCCATCTCAAGCCCGACTCGGAAGGCAAGACCGGCTTGGGACTGGAGGCTGACGGCATGGTCGAACTCGACGGCTATATCGGCCAGATTCTCAAGCAGCTGGACGATCTAGGTATTGCCGACAACACCATCGTGCTGTGGACCACCGACAACGGCGCCGAAGTTTTTTCATGGCCCGATGGCGGCACGACGCCGTTCCATGGCGAGAAAAACACCAGTTGGGAGGGCGGCTACCGCGTTCCCGGCATGATCCGCTGGCCGGGGGTCGTCAAGCCTGGCACAGAGATCAACGACATCGTCTCGCACGAGGATTGGGTTCCGACTCTGGTGGCGGCAGCCGGCGAGCCGGACGTCAAGGAGAAGCTCCTGACCGGTTACGAGGCTGCGGGCAAGACCTTCAAGGTCCACCTCGACGGTTACGACCAGCACGATCTGCTGGCCGGTACCGGCCCCGACCCTCGCAAGGAGTTCTTCTACTGGACCGACGACGGAAACCTCGCCGCCTTGCGCTATGACCGTTGGAAGATCCTTTTCCTGGAGCAGCGGGCGGAGGGCTTCGACGTGTGGCAGGAACCGTTCGTAGCCTTGCGGGTGCCCAAAATCTTCGACCTGCGAGCCGATCCGTTTGAACGCGCCCAGCATGAAGGGGCCGAATATATCAGGTGGCGCTTCGATCGGACGTATC
>NZ_JBFULQ010000297.1:0-6915 GCF_054049815.1 Mesorhizobium sp. P5_C1
CGCTTTCACAGGCGACGGGCTTTAAGCCGAACTGGCTCTTGTCGAAAACGTCGGCCATCTGCCTGGCAAACAAGAGCCTTCCGTCCAACTCGTAGGTCCATTGGTGATAGGGGCAGACCAGCTTTGCCGCCGTGCCCTTGTCGGAATTGCAGACGCGGCTGCCGCGATGGYGGCAGGAATTGTGGAAGGCGTTGATATTGCCCTTCTGGTCGCGGACAAGCACGACTGGATAGTCGCCAATCTGCGCCGTGATGTAGCTGCCCGGCTTCGGCAGCTCGCAATCATGACCGATGAACAGCCAGTCGCGATACCAGATCAGCTCCATGTCGAGCTTGAAATAGTCTGGATCGGTGTAGAAGGGCTGTCCTAGCGAAAAGCCTTGCCGCCGGCCACTCAAGAGCCTCAGCATGTCGTTGCGAGCATCCATGTCCTGTCCTCGTTTCTAAGGACTGAACTGGTGGTGACGGAGGAAGGATTGGACGCAGGCCGGCGATGCGCCGGACATGCACTATCCGCCTCTTGACCGCCCACCGCGATCAGTCGAGTCTAGACATCTCGGGCTGGTTTCCGGGCTCTGGAGTTGTCCTTGCGGACCATCGCGACACCTTCCCAGGCTGACGCCCAGTGGTCTCCCGTTGCGACTTGAACTCCACCACCGTTGCGGGGGCAGCGCCGGATTCTGACCGGCTTCCCAATTCTCCGCCTCGTCGTCACGAAGCGGCACCTGAGATGACATGATCTAATCACGATCGCGGGCGCGTCATCGGCATGAAAACGACATCGTATCCATGCGGCGCGACACGCTTGCGAAACGTTCCGGTCGGTGATCGCGAAGCGGAAGCCTTTCTCTTGGGCAACCATAGCCGGCTCCAATCTCGCCGAAACCGACCCCTTGCCAGGAAGCAGAAAAGGTTAACGGTATCGAAAAGTGACTATTAGCTGCCGCTAAAATCGAACCGAACGGTTCGTTTCTGTTGACTGTGCGTGCAGGACTTGTGAACGCTGGGCCTCCGACACAGTTGGTGATCGGGGTACCTGTTTTGTACAACTCTTTGATATGAATTAGAAAAACATTGAGTGTGGAAACCCCTGGCGCAATTTCAAGTGGTGGATTCTTGGTCCACGCGGAACAACTTCGTGATTGGAAATGGCTGGATGGCTCTCCCACATCGGGGCTGTCCGAACGACGCGATTTCTTCCCAAGACACGCCGCTAGACGGACGGTAAAAATAAGAAATACTGGAGTACCAAAAAATGAAAAAGATCATCCTCACTGCCGCCGCCCTTCTGGCCATTTCCGGCAGCGCCTTCGCGAACAGCGACCACTATGGTTCGAATGCCCCGGCAGCCACCGCTGCTGTCGACAGCTCGTACACTGCTTCGACCAAGAAGTCGGAGCCGGCTGCTCAGACGCCTGCCCAGGGTAGCAACCGTAACCTCTTCGGCAATAACTAACAGCCGATTCCCAGAAGGCGGCGGGCTCTCCCGCCGTCCTGGCGAAATCCAGAATTCAGGAGATTTGAAATGAAGAAGATCATGCTTGCTGCCGCCGCCGTCGTGGCGATCTCCGGCAGCGCTTTCGCCGCCAGCGACAACTACGGTTCGAATGGCGCCAACCAGCCTGCCGTCGGTTCGGTTGACAACTCTCAAACGGGCTCGATCCGCAACAGCGGTGGTTTCGTCGGCAAGCTGCTCAATTCGTCGGGTGACGTAGAGAAGTCCGCCCCTCAGAGCGCCGACCGCGACCTCTTCGGCAATCGCTAACAGCCGAAGTTGATTTCCAAAAAAGAGCGGCGGGCCTGGCCCGCCGCTCTTTTCGTGTCGAGACTTGGTTCTGTCTCAAGCCGCCTTTACTTCCGGCTGACGGAGCGAGAAGGAGTGCCCGTCCGCGTCGAAGATGTGAAGGTCGTTGGCGTCCGCGCTCAGCCGCAGCGTCGCACCGCGCTTGACCTCGACATTGCCAGGCAGCTTGGTCACCAGCGGCAGGTCGGCGCGGCCGATGTCGACATAGACAAGCTGGACTTCGCCGAGTTGTTCGACATAGTCGACCGTTCCCTCGAACAGATACTCCGTGCCGCTGGCGATGATCAGATCTTCCGGCCGCACGCCGAAACTCACCGCGGCACCCTTTGCCGAAGCCGGCGTTGCGATCGGCACGCTTGCCTTGCGGCCGCCGACATGGCTGACGACGGTCGGGTTTCCGGTCTTGTCGATGGTCGCCGGCAGGATGTTCATGGCCGGCGAGCCGATGAACTGGGCGACAAACAAATTGCCGGGCTTCTTGTAGAGGTCCATCGGCGCGCCGACCTGCTCGATATGGCCTTCCTTGAGCACCACGATGCGATCGGCCAGCGTCATCGCCTCGACCTGGTCGTGGGTGACGTAGATCATGGTCGTGTTGGGCATCGATTCCTTGAGTTTGGCGATCTCGATGCGGGTGGCGACACGCAGCGCCGCGTCAAGGTTCGACAGCGGCTCGTCGAACAGGAACACCTTCGGGTTGCGCACGATGGCGCGGCCGATGGCGACGCGCTGGCGCTGGCCGCCCGACATGGCCTTGGGCAGGCGATCGAGATATTTGGTCAGCTGCAGGATTTCCGCGGCCTGCTTCACGCGGCGGTCGATCTCGGCCTTGTTCTCCTTGCCGATCTTCATCGAGAACGCCATGTTGTCGTACACCGTCATGTGCGGGTAGAGCGCGTAGGACTGGAACACCATGGCGATGCCCCGCTTCGACGGCGGCACGTCGTTGACGACCTCGCCGGCGATCTTGAGTTCGCCGGAGGTGATTTCCTCCAGCCCGGCGATCGACCTCAGCAATGTCGACTTGCCGCAGCCCGACGGGCCGACAAAGACGATGAACTCGCCCGACTTTATATCGAGGTCGATGCCGTGGAGAATGTTCAGATTGCCGTAGGACTTCTTCACTTGTCTTAGCGTGACATCGGCCATTGGTTTCCTCCCAGTGATTTGAAATTCAAGTGATCTGAAGTTCAGTCGATGCGCCCAAACCAGGCGCCGTAGCCGTTGAGCTGTATGGAACCGCTGCTCGCCTGCCCCGAAAATCCGTGTCCCGGCAAAGGTTGCAGCGATCGGTTGCCAAGCTCAATCCTGGTTGGCTTGGCTGCCAGATTGAAGACGCAGACGACCTGCTCATTGCCTGCGCGGCGTGTGAAGGCGACGGTGTCGCCCTCGCTTTCGATGAATGTGATGTCGCCCTTGGCCAGCGCCGGATGGGCACGGCGGAAGGTGAGAAAGCGCCGGTAGTGCTCGAGCAGCGAGCTCTCGTCGCCCTGCTGGACATTGACCGCTTGCGACAGGTGCTTGGCCGGCACCGGCAGCCATGGCTTGGCCGAGGAGAAGCCGCCATTCCTGGCGCTGCCGTCCCACACCATCGGCGTGCGGCAGCCGTCGCGGCCCTTGAATTCCGGCCAGAAGCGGATGCCGTAGGGGTCCTGCAAATCCTCGAAGTGGAGGTCGGCCTCACCGAGCCCAAGCTCCTCGCCCTGGTAGATGCAGACCGAGCCACGCAGCGACATCAGCAGCGCCGAGATGACCTTGAGATAGGCGGTCGTGTCGGCTTCGCCTGCCGCCCAGCGCGAGGCCGGGCGCATCACGTCATGGTTGGAAAAGGCCCAGCACGACCAGCCGTCGCTGGCGACCTTGCCGAACGATTCCAGCACCGAGCGGACCTTGGCCGCGCTGATCTTTTCCGGCGCCAGGAAGTCGAACGAGTAGCACATGTGCACGCGCTTGCCGCCGGCGGTATAGGCCGCCACCACTTCCAACCCACGTTGCGAATCGCCGACTTCGCCGACCGCCGCGGTAGCCGGATACTCATCGAGCAGGGCGCGGAAGCGTTCGAGGAAGCCGAGGTTTTCCGGACGGCTCTTGTCGTAGAGATGGTCCTGGTAGTTGTAGGGATTGACCGCGGGTGCGGTCTGGTCGTTGCGCTGCTCGGGCGGCAGCGGCGGATTGTTCTCCAGGCCCTGGCTGTGGAAGTAGAAATTGATGGTGTCGAGCCGGAAGCCGTCGACGCCGCGCTCCAGCCAGAAGCGGGTGACGTCGAGCAGCGCGTTCTGGACCTCATGGTTGTGGAAGTTGAGATCGGGCTGCTCGGCCAGGAAGTTGTGCAGGTAATATTGCTGGCGGCTGGTGTCCCATTGCCAGGCCGAGCCGCCGAAGATCGACAGCCAGTTGTTGGGCGGCGTGCCGTCCGGCCTGGCGTCCGCCCAGACATACCAGTCTGCCTTCGCGTTGGTGCGGCTCGAACGGCTTTCCTTGAACCATGGGTGGTTGTCGGCAGTGTGCGACAGCACCTCGTCGATCATCACCTTCAAGCCCAGCCTGTGTGCCTCGGCGGTCAGCGCGTCGAAGTCGGCCAGCGTGCCGAACATCGGATCGACGTCGCAGTAATCGGTGACGTCGTAACCGAAATCCTTCATCGGCGATTTGAAGAACGGCGAGATCCAGATGGCATCCGCACCGAGTGCCGCGATGTAGGGGAGCCGGCCGATGATGCCCTTCAGGTCGCCGATGCCGTCGCCGTTCGAGTCCTGGTAGCTGCGCGGATAGATCTGGTAGATCACCGCACCTCGCCACCAGTCGCGATCGACGGCGAGGTCAGGCTTCGAACTGGCCTTCAAAGCGGATTGCATGGTCTCAGCCTCCTTTCACCGAGCCGGCAAGCAGCCCGCGGACAAAATAGCGCTGCAGCGAGAAGAACACGATCAGCGGCACGATGATGGTCACGAAAGCCGATGTCGTAAGGATCTCCCAGTCGCCGCCACGTGAGCCAAGCAGCGCGTTGAGCTTGGCGGTCARCACGATCTGGTCTGCCTCCGTACCCAGGAAAACCATCGCGACCAGCAGATCGTTCCATACCCACAGGAATTGGAAGATGGCAAACGAGGCCAGCACCGGGAACGACAGCGGCAGCACGATCTTGACGAAGATCTCGAAATCGCTGGCGCCGTCGATGCGCGCCGATTCCATGATTTCGCGCGGCAGGCCGGCAATGTAGCTGCGCAACAGGTAGATGGCGAAGGGCAGGCCGAAGCCGGTATGCGCCAGCCAGATGCCGAGATAGGTTTTCGACGGCATGCCGAAGAAGGCGCCGACGCCGTTGTAGAGCTTCAACAGCGGGATCAGCGACATCTGCAGCGGCACCACCAGCAGGCCGATGATGACCGCGATCAGCAGCGCTCGGCCGGGAAAGCGCATCCAGGCCAGTGCATAGGCGGCAAAGGCGGCGATCAGGATCGGGATGACGGTCGCCGGTATGGTGACAGTCAGCGAATTCATGAACGACCGTCCGATGCCTTCCGAGAACAGCACAGTCTTGTAGTTGTCGGTGGTGAATTTAGGTGGCGCCGACGAGGCATAATAGACGCGCTGGCCGCGATCGCCTTCGAAGGCCTTCGGCGATTGCATGATGAAACTGCCGTCGGCATTGAGCTGCAGGGTGACGCCGTCGCCGAGATCGGCCGATGTGCCGGCGGGGTATTGCGTTGGTGCTGCCGACTTGACGCCGAAAGCGCTGATGTTGCGGACAGGGCTGTTGCCGAAGATGTTGCCTTGAAGGACGAACTTGCCGTCCTTTTCGACTTGCATCGAGGCCGCCGGCAGCCGGCTGGCTTCCGTCTGGGTGGAACTGGAGAACGAATTCCACCAGCCCGAGGCGATGATCTGGTCCTTGTCGCGCAGCGACGAGACCAGGATGCCGAGCGTCGGTATGGTCCAGATGGCGACGAAGATGAGGACGGCAATATGGACGCCGAAGCGGCTGGCGAAGGAATTTCCGGTCGCAACGGCCATCTCAATGTCCTCCCGTCTCTTTGTTCGCCTGGCGGATGTTCCAGACCATGATCGGAATGACCGCGATCATGATGATGATGGCGATGGTGGCGCCGCGGCCGAAATCGCCGCCGCCACGGAACATCCAGTCGAACATCAGGTTGGCCAGCACCTGGCTGTTCCACTGGCCGTTGGTCATGGTCAGCACGATGTCGAACACTTTGAGCACCAGGATGGTGATCGTCGTCCAGACGACGGCGATGGTGCCCCAGATCTGCGGTACCATGATCTTCCAGAAGATCTGGAACGGATTGGCGCCGTCGATGACGGCGGCTTCCAGAGTTTCTTCCGGGATGCCGCGCAAGGCCGAAGACAGGATGACCATGGCAAAGCCGGTCTGGATCCAGATCAGGATCACCATCAGGAAGAAATTGTTCCAGAACGGCAGTGATATCCAGACCTGCGGCTGGCCGCCGAAATGCTGGATGATGGCGTTGAGCAGGCCGATCTGGGTCTGGCCCTCGCCACGGTACTCGTAGATGAATTTCCAGATGACGCTGGCGCCGACGAAGGAGATCGCCAAAGGCAGGAAGATCAGGCTCTTGGCGACCGTGCCCCACCAGATCTTGTCGGTGAGCACGGCGATGATCAGCCCGAGGAAGGTGCAGGCGGCCGGCACCACAGCCAGCCAGACGATGTTGTTGAGGATTGAGTTGCGGAACTCGCGATCGCCGAAGGCCCATTCATAGTTGGCGAGGCCGACGAAGTTTATGCCGCCGCGATCGAGGAACGACAGCCGCAGCGTCTCGACCACCGGATAGATGAGGTAGATGGTCAGGATGATCATCGCCGGACCGACGAACAGCCACGGCCTGACCAGCCCTTGCCGGCGCAGATTGTCGATGGCAGCGGCGCCGGCGACGCCGCGCGACGGGAATATCAGGTCCACCAGCTTGTTGGCGCCCCAGAAATAGGCGACGCAACCGCCGACCCCGACGATGATGACGAATATGGCCGAGAAAATCTGAGCCGCCATGGTCCCTCTCCCTGCGCATGATCCGACAAGGAATGACCTTGGTGACGGGACCAGGCGCCGATTCAGTTGTTGGAGCGTCGTCC
>NZ_JBFULQ010000298.1:0-6907 GCF_054049815.1 Mesorhizobium sp. P5_C1
CCTCAAGGGCGGTGCCGATGCCGACCAATATGCCGTCGGCCTCGGCCCGCATCAGATACACTTCGCGACGGGCGACATCGCCGGTGATCGACACTTGCCCTTGGCCTTCCCTGCCGATCTTGCCATCGCTGGAAAGCGCAAGCTTGAGAATCACTTCGGGGCGTTTTTTCAACGACCTGATCAAATAGCCGGCCATCTGTTCGGCAGCTTCCGCCGCCAACACCTTCTCGACCACTTCGATCCCGGCGGCGCGCAGGATCGCGTAGCCCTGGCCGGACACGCGCGGATCGGGATCGCTGGCAGCGCCGACGACACGCGCGACACCCGCGTTGACCAGCGCGTTGGCACAGGGCGGCGTGCGGCCATGGTGGGCGCAAGGTTCCAGCGTGACATAGGCGGTGGCGCCGCGCGCCAGCGCGCCGGCCTCGGCCAGCGCCTCGGTCTCGGCATGCGGGCGGCCGCCGACAGCAGTGACGCCGGTGCCGACGATCATTGGGCCATCGCCGTCGTCGCGCACGATCAGCGTGCCCACGGATGGGTTGGTCGCGGTGCGCCCGGCATGCTTGCGCGAAAGGCGGAGCGCCGCTGCCATGAAACGGCGATCGAGGCCGGCCTGTCTGTCGCTTGCAATCATACTCAGCCGGCGTCCTCTTCGCCCTTGATTTCGTCCCCCTTGAGCTCGCCGAGCAATTCGTGGAAATCCTTGGCCTCGCGAAAATTGCGGTAGACCGAGGCGAAGCGGACATAGGCGACATCGTCGAGCGACTTCAGCGCGTCCATGACCAGCCGGCCGACCTCGCCGGAGGCCACTTCGGTCTCACCGGAGCTTTCGAGCTGGCGCACGATGCCGGTCACAGCGCGGTCGATGCGTTCGGGATCGACATTGCGCTTGCGAACGGCGATCTCCACCGAGCGCAACAGCTTGTCGCGGTCGAACGGCACTTTGCGACCGGATTTCTTGACCACGACGAGGTCGCGCAGCTGCACGCGTTCGAAGGTCGTGAAGCGGCCGCCGCAATCGGGGCAAACGCGCCGCCTGCGGATCGCGGCGCCATCCTCGGCGGGGCGCGAATCCTTCACCTGCGTATCTTCTGACTGGCAATACGGACAGCGCATGGAGAAGCCTTTGGTTGGCGAATCTGGTGAAGCGAAAGGCTTAGAGGTTTTTGCAACGATGGCAAAGCAGCCCCTCGCCCCTCAGAGCCGCTCGCCCTGAGAGATAGCGAGCTGCAAGCAAGATTGCCAGCGCCGCCAGGCGGCTGGACAGCGATGCCGTCAGGGGGCGACGTCGGTGGTCGCAAACCCGCATGATGCGCCGAGGCTGCGATAGGCCTTGGTGAAGCCGTCCATGGCTATGCTTCCAACCGGCGCGTCGCCAAAGGACACATCGAGCACCGATGCGCGGCGCATGACGCGCAAGAGCGCCAGGCTGGTCTTGGCCTGATTGTCCACGGTCCAGCTAAGCCGGCCGCCCACGGTGGCGTCGGAATGGAGCTTGGCGGCGACGTGGCCCTTGTCATCGCCAAAGGTTGCCGCGACCGACTTGCCGGTTGGCAGCGCCGAGTTGTCGACCGCTATGGTCACGGACGGGTAGGCAGCCGGCGGCAGCGCATCGCCGTTCGTGATGATAAGCGTCAGAGTGCCGCTTTCGCCGCGGGCACCGACAAAGGCGGTCGAGGCTGCACAGGTCTTGCGGATATCCTCGCCGGTATCGACCTCGTCGACCAGGGTCGACCATCTGCCGAAGGTTTCAAGCTTGGGCGCCGCCGGGGCGGGTGCCGCCGGTGCGGCCTGGGCGGGTGCCGGTTGCGCAGGTGCGGTTTGCGCCGAGGCGATGCCGGAGAGCGGCAAGACAATCGAAGCAGCCAGGACGCCGACGATGGCAAGGTCGGCGAGACGGACAATTCGCATCATCAAGGCTCCTGTCGCAGCCTTGCCGCGACGACGCTTGTCCGTCGCGGCAAGGTGGTGAGACGTCCTATCTCGTCAGCCGAGATACGGATAGAGCGGAAAGCGGTCGGTCAGCGCCACAACCTTGGCCTTGACCGCCGCTTCGACAGCGGCATTGCCCTCGTCGGAATTGGCGACTTTCAGACCATCCAGCACTTCGGCGATCAGCTTGCCGATTTCGCGGAACTCGGCCTGGCCGAAGCCGCGCGTTGTGCCCGCCGGGGTGCCGAGGCGCACGCCCGAGGTGACGAAAGGCTTTTCCGGGTCGAACGGAATGCCGTTCTTGTTGCAGGTGATGTTGGCGCGGCCGAGCGCTGCCTCGGCGCGCTTGCCGGTGGCGTTCTTGGGACGCAGGTCGACCAGCATCAGATGGTTGTCGGTGCCGCCGGAGACGATATCGAGGCCGGTTTCCTTGAGGCTGGAGGCGAGCGCCTTGGCGTTGGCGGCGACGCTCTCGGCATAGACCTTGAAGCTCGGCTTCAGGGCTTCGCCGAAGGCCACCGCCTTGGCGGCGATGACATGCATCAGCGGGCCACCTTGCAGGCCGGGGAACACCGCAGAATTCATCTTCTTGGCGATGTCCTCGTCGTTGCACAGGATCATGCCGCCGCGCGGGCCGCGCAGCGACTTGTGCGTGGTGGTGGTCACCACATGGGCATGCGGCAGTGGCGACGGATGCACGCCTCCGGCGACGAGACCGGCGATGTGCGCCATGTCGACCATCAGATAGGCGCCAACCGCGTCGGCGATCTCGCGAAAACGCTTCCAGTCCCAGACACGCGAATAGGCGGTGCCACCGGCCAGGATCAGCTTCGGCTTGGTCTCATGGGCGGTCTTCTCGATGGCGTCCATGTCGAGCAAATGGTCGTCCTGGCGCACGCCATAGGACACGACCTTGAACCATTTGCCGCTCATGTTGACCGGCGAACCGTGGGTCAGGTGGCCACCCGAATTGAGGTCGAGCCCCATGAAGGTGTCGCCGGGTTGCAAGAGCGCCAGGAACACCGCCTGGTTCATCTGGCTGCCGGAATTCGGCTGGACGTTGGCGAAGTTGCAGCCGAACAGCTTTTTGGCCCGCCCGATGGCAAGTTCCTCGGCGACGTCGACGAACTGGCAGCCGCCATAGTAGCGCTTGCCCGGATAACCTTCGGCGTATTTGTTGGTCATGATCGAGCCCTGCGCCTCGAGCACGGCGCGCGAGACGATGTTTTCAGAGGCGATCAGTTCGATCTCGTGGCGCTGGCGACCGAGTTCGTTGCGGATGGCGCCGAAAATCTCCGGGTCGGCATCTTCCAGCGTGGTTTCGAAGAAGGAYTCAAATTTGTTCGACACTGCCGCTGCTGATGCCATGGCCTGAAATCCTTGGGTTCGGGGGCAATTTTGATTTATGCATGTCGCTGTCCCAAAACCGCTGCACACTTTTGGGCGACATGCATTCGCCGCGCCATTAACACAGTTGTTTTCGCCCCGCCACGTTTGCGGCGCGAAATTTGCTGGCCGGTTTGCGCCAGCGAGGCAACGAGCGTGCTATTTTCACGCCTGCCGCCCCTTCAGCAAGGCCTCGGTAAGCGTGATCTCGGTGAACAGCGCCCGCGCCGCGTGGTCGTTGATCTCGCGCACCGGCCAGGCGAGTGCGGCACCTATGGCAATTTGCAGCACCGGCAACGGCACCCGCACCAGGCGCACCAGCGCGCCGGAAACGGCGACGAAGACGAGCACAACCAGAATGAAGACGGCGACATCCATGGTCCGGTTCCAGACTTGTCCGCCGACCATGCGCAAAGCCGGCCGATCCGTCCAGCCGCCCTCCCGCGAAAAGGCGCAGGCAATCCGAGCAACGAAAAGGCCGCCTTAACCGGCGGCCTCTTCTGGTAAAAAAATCAGTTAGTTAAAGCGAAGACGTGATCTGCAGCTCGTTGGCACCGTCGAGCGCGTAGACGTCGTCGCGGAACTGCACGACGCCCGGGCCCGTCGACCAGGCCGAGAGATAGAGGAAATGTACCGGCACCGGGTTGGTGACCTCGACCGGCGTGTTTTCGCCGGTCTTGATCGTCGCCTCGAAATGCTGACGGTCCCAGCCGGGCGTGTCGCGCAGGATCCAGGTGACGAGGTCGCGCACATTCTGCACGCGCACGCAGCCCGAGGAATCGAAACGCATCATCTTGCCGAACAGGCTCTGCTGCGGCGTGTCGTGCATGTAGACGCCGTCCGGGCTCGGGAAATTGATCTTCACCGACGCCATGGCGTTGCCCGCGCCTGGATCCTGGCGGAAGCGATACTTGGCGGCGTCGTCGGTCGACCAGTCGACATTGAGCGGGTCGACCTCGCTGCCGTCCGGAGCGAACAGCCGGATATGGCTGTCCTTCAAATAGTTGGGATCCTTCCGCATCAGCGGAATGATGTCCTTGCGGACGATCGAGACCGGCGCATTCCAGTACGGATTGACGATGATCTCGTTGATCTTGGAATTGACGATCGGCGTCTGGCGATCGATCTTGCCGACGATCGCGGTGTGGCGAAGCACGACGCGGTCATTCTCGACGGCTTCGATCTGCGCCGCCGGAATGTCGACCAGCACGTAGCGGCTGCCAAGCGTGCCAGCCTTCTCCTTCAGCCGCTGCAGGTTGGTCTGTAGCTGGCCAAGCCGGATTTGCGCCGAAACGTTTATCGCCAAGTAGGTGTATTTGCCCATGGAGCCGTCGGCGGGCAGGCCGTGACGCAACTGGAAGCGCTTGACCGCCGAGTCGACATAGGAATCGAAGGCCGTCGAAATGCCGGCGCTCTGCGACAGGTCGCCAGAGACCATCAGCCGCTTGCGCAACGGCACGACATCGGGATCATCGACGCCGAGCTGCAACTTCTTGGTCGCGGGCACCTCTACCCAGCCGCCCTGGCTGACGATGTTTTGGTATTGCGCCACCGCCTGCTCGGTAAAGGCGACGGTCTGCGGGCTGAAGATCGGCAGCGTCGAGGCCACCTTGCCGCCCTCGCTGGCCCGGGCGTCGAACTGGTCGTCCCAATTGCCGCGCGCCGAGGATTTCAGGATATCACCGATGACATCCTGCGCATTGGCGCCGCCGGCGACCATCGCGGCTGCGAGCGCGGAGGCTCCGGAAAGGAAAAAACGGCGGCTGGTTCTCATGGACGTTCCAGACATTCTTGTAGCGTTCGATCTTGCTGCATTCGGTTTTCAGGGCGATGTTGCCCGCACTCTAGAGTTGGCAATCTTAACAATTAGCCAACCATGTCCGTATCAGTTCGGCCACAAACGCTTGAGCCGCGACACGGGTTCCGGGTGAACGCTCGGCCTTCACCACAGCATCACCGGCATCCTCGGTTCCATTGGAATATGGCGGCAACGTGGCCTTGGCCCGCGATTTGCATCGGGCGGTGCAGCGAAATGAAAAGCCCGTGCTTTTTCGGCACCGATCCGGGTCGCCGGCCGCGATATCGACCGATTGCCACAAGCCCTTGATGCTACACTGACAAGCTAGTCCAACGCGAGGAACGAGACCATGCCTGGTGTCCTTTCTATCGTCGCGGCCTTCGCCTTGGCCGCAGGTCCGAACGACCGCACCCCGACGCCGGAGGAAACGGTTGCCTATTTCGTGCATGGCCTGGAACAGGGCGCGATCCCCAAATACGGGCAGCAGACCGACGAACCGCTGAAGCAGGTTTCCCGATCGCCGGCGGTCTGCACCAGCACTGGCCCGAACGAGGTCGGCGACGAAACCGAAACGCTGAGGTTCATCGTGACCCGGCTGGATGATTGCACCTACAGAGCCGAACAGCAGTTCGAGGAGGACGGCGCCATCTACTACCGCCTGAGCTACGAACTGCGGCTTGGCGGCGTAAACGGCCTGTCGTTCGACAATCCGCCGGCAACCATCGCGCTGAAGGGGCTGGTGAAGACATGCACGACCGACACCGAGGGCAGCTGCGACCTGACGCGCGAGCCCGAAGCAATCGGTCCGTTCTTCGGCGAGCCCGGCCACGCCGAACAGGCGCTTGCCTATTTCCACGAGAAATTCTGCCCGCTGAAGCCGTGATCCTATCTGGGCTGACTATCTCACGATCTCAGTGCGGATTTTCAACATTTGGGGCCGGACTTGGCTGCGCCTTCAATTCCGAACATCGTTGCAACACCTCATGCTGGGGATAGCGCAGAACCTTGTTATCCTCCAGTTTGAGCAACAGTTCCCGCCTCTTGTCTGTGCTTTCACCATCCGTACACGACATGTCCAGGATGACGACATCCAGGCGGTTGATCTTCTGAATTTTGTCCAATGTGCAGCCGACCTCCCACATCTCGACTGCCTTGTCGGTAAACGTCACGATCGAGTCATTGTTGTCACACGGAGCGCTGCCTTCCGAGGCGAAAGAATCCTTCCACCACTCCTCGGCAAAAGCCATTTGCGGGACCAACAAAAGCACTGCGGCAACCGAGCAGATCTTCGAGCGTTTTCCCAAACCCATCATGCGCCCCCTCCGGGCCGTGACATTAGGCACTGCTGTGGCGAAAGCAAACCTGGCGGACTAGTGTCGACCGGGCGCCTGGGCTTCGGAATCAGGAAAAGAAAAGGGCCGATGCCTTTCGGCACCGGCCTTGACCAGAGGTCGACATTTCGGCCGCGCTTCTGTGGCGCGGGCCAGATCCGATGCGCCGGCTTACATCCGGTAGGCGATTGTGTCGTTCCAGAAGCGATCGAGCCGCTGCAGCGCGCGGTTCATCTGCTTGAACTCGTCGGTGTTGATGCCGCCGACTTGCTCGATCGAGCCGACATGGCGCTCATAAAGACCGGCGACGACGTCYGCCACCTCGTTGCCCTTCGGCGTCAGCGAGACGCGGACCGACCGGCGGTCGATGCGCGAGCGCTGGTGGTTGATGAAGCCGAGATCGACCAGCTTCTTCAGATTGTAGGAGACGTTGGAGCCGAGATAGTAGCCGCGCGAACGC
>NZ_JBFULQ010000299.1:0-6907 GCF_054049815.1 Mesorhizobium sp. P5_C1
GCCTCGGGCRCACCGAAATAGACGTCCAGGCAACGGGGCCGCAGTCGATCACGGTCGAGGATTCGATGTCGATGGTGCACGCGTCGGCGGGCCGCAATGTTCCGGCGTCGGAGCACCTGATGAGCGAACCTGCAATCGTCGCCGGCATTGCACGGGCGACGCTGGGTGCAGGTTCCGTCGTCGACTGGGAAAGCTTCACCGCCGACTACGACCTTATCCGCGACGCGATCGAAGACGTGTTCCCGATCTTCCAGGGTTTCAATGCCCGCATTCGCATCCCGGGCGGCTTCCATCTGACATCGAACGCGCGCGAACGCATCTGGGCGACAGTTTCCGGCAAGGCGAATTTCCTCGTCTTCGACGGCCTCGGCGAGGATCCGCCCCTGGACAGTCTAGACGCTCTATGGCTGACGACGGTGCGCAGCCATGATCAGTACAACACCACGATATATTCGATGTCCGACCGCTATCGCGGTGTCTTCGGTCAGCGCGACGTGATCTTCCTCAACGAACAGGAGATGGAAAGGCGTGGCCTCCAGGCCGACGACCGCGTCGACTTGATCACTCTGTCCACCGACGGCGTTGAACGCCGCCTGTCCAATTTTCGGATCGTCCCGTATGCCTTCCCGAATGGCAGCTGTGCGGCCTACTATCCCGAGGCAAACCCCCTCGTGCCGCTCTATGCGCACGATCCGATGAGTTTCACGCCCTCCTTCAAAGCAATTCCGATTCGCATTTCGCGCTCGTGTACCGAGGCGGTTGATCATGGGTGAGGTCGAACTCGCGCGCCTTCATGACCAATGCCGATCCTATCCCTGGCGGCTAGACCGCGGCGATCTTCGGGCGGCGTCGCGCTGGGTCGCCGGCAAGTGGTCGGACGGGTTCGGTCGCGCCACCGAAGGCGCGAGCGGCAGTGTCGAACTGGCGCAGTTTGGGGTTCTGGAACCCTATCTTGCCGAAGCAATCGTGCTTGAGCGGGGAGCAGACTTCATGTTTGCGAGATGGGGCGCGGCGCTGGACGCGCTTTGTGGCGGGGACCGTGGTGGTCACAGGCTGTCTGCGCTCCCCCAACCCAGCCGCGGACAGCTGCGCCGGCTGTGTGTGCGGGCAGCTGCGGAGCAGTTGCCGCAAGCAAGACAGGCGACCTGGGCGCTCGATGGACGGATCTGGCAGTGTGCGATGCTGGCGCTGCCGACGGCCGGCGACTCGCTTTCTGCCACGCGACTTCTCGTGGCCCTGCTCTTTGCCCCTCACTCAATGTTTGCCGCCCAGCCTCTTCCACGTGGCGAAGCGTTGCGTTGGAGGCGAAGCTCCCACGCACTCCGCGCACGCGCCATTCTGCCGAACTCCTGAGGCGCCCGTCCCCTCCTCCCGCGGGCGCCTGAACTGGCGGTGGGTCGCATCAGCGATCCGCCGCCCTTTTTTGGTGACCTTCGGTCGTTGCCGACGGCGGGCGCGCCCATCACATCGCCATCGGACCTGCCCGTTCGTGCGCGACGAGAAAGGCAGGGGCGTTTCCGAAAGACGCCGAACCGCGAAATCGGGATTGTCGCAACGAGCTGCCTCCGCAAACGCCTTGGCCACGGAGCCGGCCCGCAGGATTTGCTACCGCATCGCTGGCCCTCATCTTGGTCATCGGCGCATTCGATTGTTTGAAAAAAGGGAAGGAAGAGACCCGTGCGCGAGATCGTCAATGCCATCGCAATTGCCCTCACTCTTGGCCTGTCGGGAGTCGCCGTGGCAGCCGACAATCCCACGCCCAAGCCCGCACATACCGTGGCGCGCAACGTCGTGCTCGTGCACGGAGCGTGGGCCGACGGATCGAGCTGGGCCGAGGTGATCCCGCTCCTTCAGGCAGCCGGCCTCAGAGTAACCGCGGTGCAGAATCCGCTGACGTCGCTGGCAGACTCGGTCGCGGAGACGCGACGGGCGCTGGCGCTGCAGGATGGGCCAACCGTGCTCGTAGCGCATTCCTGGGCCGGCACCGTCATCAGCGAAGCGGGGACTGATCCCAAGGTTACATCGCTGGTCTATGTGGCTGCACGAGCACCGGATGCCGGTGAGGACTTCGTCGCTCTTTCCGCAACCTTTCCCGCAGGACCCGTTCGAGCCGGCATCCAGGTGAATGATGGCTTCACCAGATTGTCCGAAGAGTCATTCCTGAAATACTTCGCAAACGGTGTCGCGCCCAGGCAAGCCAAGATCCTGTATGCGGTCCAGGAGCCCACCGCTGCGACCATCTTCGGCGGACGAACCACAGAGGCTGCATGGCATTCCAAGCCATCGTTCTACGCGGTGTCGAAGCAGGACAAGACGATCAACCCTGATCTCGAACGGTTCCTCGCCAAACGCATGCACGCGACGACGGTGGAGATCGATGCGGGCCACCTGTCGCTGGTTTCCCATCCCAAGGAGGTCGCCGACCTCATTCTGGCTGCGGCGGGCCGATGACATTGGATTTGCCCCGGCGAAGCTATGCGGACGGGCCTGACGGCCTGGGCGGGCTGTCCCGGCGACGGCCCGCCCGCCGCGCGCAGCATCCACATGCTGGTCGCAATGGTCTCGCCCACTGCACTGATGTTGCCCAAACCAGCCTGCCATCGGGCGCCCGGCGATGAGCTTGGCGACGTCACCGGGCAACGCTCGGCGCCGACGCCTTTTGGGCGCAAGGACCGGACATTCGAGGCAATGGGCGCAAAGTCATTTCGGAGACACTGAAAGAAAATCCGGCAATACGGCGACGTTCATCGCTCGAGCCGTTCCGACTAACGTTGCCAGGAAGGTCATCGGCTGAGGCATGGGTATCGTTCGGTTCGCGTTGCGATTTCCGCACACGTTCTATGTGCTGGCTGCCTTGATTCTCTTTCTCGGCGGCGTCGCAAGTCGCGAGATGCGGTTGGACGTCTTTCCGGAAATCAACATTCCGGTGGTGACTGTAATCTGGAGCTATGGCGGCCTCAGCACGCCGGAGATGGAACAGCGTGTCACCACGTACAGCCAGTATGCGATCAGCTCCAACGTCAATGGCATCAAGAACATCGAGGCGCAGACCTTAGGGGGGCTGTCGGTCCAGAAGATCTATTTTCAACAGGATGTGAATCTCGATCTCGCGATCGCGCAGATCGTTTCGGCCACAAACGCCATTCGTGCCCTCCTGCCGCCGGGTATCCAGGCACCGCTCGTGGTGCAGTTCAATGCCTCCAGCGTGCCGGTCCTGCAGATCAGCCTGAGCTCGGACACACTCAACGAACAGCAGCTCTACGACTACGGCATCTATCGGATCCGCCAGCAGCTGGCCCCGATCCCGGGCGTCACACTGCCGACTCCGGCGGGCGGAAAATATCGCCAGATCATGGTCGACCTCGACCCGTCGAAGCTCCTGGCCAAGGGTCTGACACCGCTCGACGTCGTCAACGCGGTCAACGCCCAGAACCTGACTTTGCCGTCGGGCACGGCCAAGATCGGCAACACACAGTATGTCGTGCGCACCAACGCCACGCCAGCAACCATCGATGAGCTCAACGATATTCCGATCAAGGTCGTGAATGGCGCTACGGTGTTCGTCAAGGATGTCGGCCAAGTCCATGACGGATGGCTCGTCCAGCAGAACATCGTTCGCGAGAACGGCCGGCATTCGGTTCTGCTCAGCATCATCAAGAACGGCAATGCCTCGACGCTGGAGGTGGTCAATGCCGTTCGGGATGCCTTGAAGACGGCACGCGCCGCGGCGCCTCCCGGCATGGAAATCAGAGAGCTCTTCGACCAGTCGGTGTTCGTCAAGCAATCGATCGCCGGCGTGCTGCGGGAGGGCGTGATCGCGGCCGCACTCACCGCTCTGATGATCCTGCTGTTTCTCGGATCGTGGCGATCGACGCTGGTCGTCATGATCTCGATCCCGCTGGCGATCCTGTCGTCGGTCGTGGCGCTGTATTTCCTGGGCGAAACGCTCAATACGATGACGCTGGGAGGCCTGGCGCTCGCGATTGGCATCCTCGTCGACGATTCGACGGTGACGCTCGAGAACACCCATCGCCTGCTCACCGAGGAAAGACAGACGCTGCCGCAGGCGACGCTGCATGGAGCCGCCGGTATCGCCGTGCCGACCCTGGTGTCGACGCTGGCCATAAGCTGCGTGTTCACATCGGTGGTCTTTCTGGAAGGTCCGGCAAAATATCTGTTCACGCCGCTCGGTCTTGCCGTCGTGTTCGCGATGCTCGCATCCTATGGACTTTCGAGGACGCTCACTCCGATCACCATCGGATTGCTGCTCAAAAGCGAACGCCATGGCGCCTCGACGGGCTGGTTCGGCAGGTTTCACGCCAGGTTCGAACGTGGTTTCGAGGCCATGCGCCTGCACTATGCCGAGTTGCTGGCCGTACTCCTCAGGCGCCGGTTCATCGTTCCCCTCATTGCAGCCCTGGTGCTCGCATTGGGCGCTGTGCTGACGATGCTCGTCGGTCGCGATTTCTTTCCCGCGATCGACGGCGGCCAGATCCAACTCCATGTTCGGGCTCCCGCGGGAACCCGGATCGAGGAGACGGAAAAGATCTTCCAGGCTGTCGAGGACAAGATCCGCGAGATCGTTCCTGATCGCGACCTCCAGCTTGTCGTCGACAACATCGGCCTGCCGGCGCGTTCCTACAATTTGGCGTTCACGGATGGATCGACCATCGGCGTGAATGACGGTGTGATCCAGGTCGCATTGAAAGACGGCCACGCGCCGACTGCCGACTATGTGCGCAAGCTGCGCACGGCGCTGCCAAGCGCCTTTCCAGACGTTCTGTTCTACTTCCAGTCGGCCGACATCGTCACGCAGATCCTCAATTTTGGACTGCCGGCGCAGATCGATGTCCGTACGGTCGGCTATGACCGCGTCACCAATCTGCGGGTTGCATCGGAGTTGCGGCGCCGCATCGCCGCCATTCCCGGCGTGGTCGACGCACACCTGCAGCAGGAAGTCGACGCGCCGGCGTTCTATGCCGACATCGATCGCACGCGGGCGGCGCAGCTCGGCCTCAATGCCAGCACGATCGCCAACAACATCAATGTGAGCCTGAGTTCCTCCGAGCAGGTGTCGCCTAACTTCTGGACCGACCCGACCACGGGCATTCCCTACTACCTCGCCGTTCAGACACCGGAAAACAAGATCGCGTCATTGAACGATCTCGGCAACACGCCTGTGTCCTCAACCATCAACACCGCCGGCGCACAGGTTCCCGGGCAACTCAGCAACGTCGCGACGTTCAAGCGCGACAGTCTCCCGACAAACGCCAACCAGGCGAACGTCCAGCCAGTCTACGAAGTCTATGCAAGCGTCCAGGGTCGCGATCTGGGAGGTGTCTCCAGCCAGATCAGCACGATCGTCGCCGACCTGCAGAAGCAGCTTTCGCCCGGAAACACCATCCAGGTTATAGGGCAGATCCAGAGCATGAACGATGCCTTCTGGGATCTCGGCATCGGCATCCTGTTCGCCGCCGTGTTCGTCTATCTGCTGATGGTCGTGAACTATCAGAACTTCGGCGACCCCTTCGTCGTCATCCTTGCCTTGCCGGCGACCTTTTGCGGCATCGTGACGATGTTGTTCATCACGGGCACGACGCTCAACGTGCCCTCACTGATGGGTGCGATCATGGCGGTCGGGGTTGCTTCGGCCAATTCCATCCTGCTCGTGACCTTCGCCCGGGACCAGCAGTTGGCAGGCAAGTCCGCGTTCGACGCCGCGATCGACGCCGGCCACACCCGGATCAGACCTGTGCTTATGACCGCGGCCGCGATGATCGTCGGCATGGTTCCCATGGCGATCGGCGGAGCGGGAGAAGAGCAGAATGCCGCACTGGCGCGCGCGGTCATCGGGGGACTTTTGTTTGCAACGCCCACGACGCTCCTCGTCGTGCCGTACCTGTTCGCGATGCTGCGTAGCGGACAGGACGGCAAGACGGCTCACGGCGTCTTCGAAGAGGAAATCGCATGAAACCGAGGCACCGTTTGGATCAGGACGACGACACGGTGATGGATGATGCAATGAAGCGGCCGCCGCGCCGAGGCGGAGGCCGGCTGCTTGCATTGGGCGCGCTCGCTCTGCTGATGACGGGACTGGCCTATGGCGCCCAAGGGTACTATTCGCGCAACCAGGAACTCGCGGCTTCGGCCAAACAGGCGCGTGACTTCATTCCGCTGGTGCGAGTTGCGGCGGTAAGGCCGAGCGACGACATCGTGAAAGTCAGTCTGCCCGCCACCACAACTGCCTTCGACGTCGCGGACATCTTCGCGCGAGCCAGCGGCTATATCGAGACGCGCGAGGCCGATATCGGGGACAAGGTCAAGAAGGGACAGTTGCTAGCCAAGATTGCCGTGCCGGAACTCGATGACCAGATTTTGCAGGCCCAGGCAACCTTGGGACAGTTCAAGGCGGCGCTGCAACAAGCACAAGCCAATCTCGATCTCGCCAAGGTGACGTGGCAACGAGACAAACCCCTGGTGGACCAGGGCTGGATCACCAAGGAACAGGGTACGATCGACGTCCAAACCCTCAAGGCACAGGAGGCGGCTGTCGGCGTTGCGCAGGCCAACGTGAATGCGCAGCAGGACCAGTTGCGCGTTCTCGACCAGCAACAGGCCTACCAGCAGGTGGTCGCCCCGTTCGACGGCGTCATCACTCAACGCAACGTCGACATCGGCAGCCTAGTGCAGGCCGACACGACCAACAGCACTTTCCTGTTCGCCATCATGCAGGGGGATGTGATCCGTGCCCAGGTCTACGTCCCCCAGGACCAGGCCTTTGGACTGACCCCGGGGGTCAAGGCCGTGCTCCAGGTCCCCGAAATCCCCGGCCGTACCTTCCCCGGCACGGTGACGCGGATTGCCGATGCGCTGGCACCGGGCACACGGACCTTGCTGACCGAAATCG
>NZ_JBFULQ010000300.1:0-6906 GCF_054049815.1 Mesorhizobium sp. P5_C1
GGTCTGTTCACCGTCGGGCTTGCAAAACCGCTGATATCGCTGCTCAACTCGTCGCATGAACGAGCGACTCCTCAAGGCGATCGATGACCGGCGCGACGATGTCGTCGCGCTGACCGCCGACCTGATCCGATTTCCGACCATCAACCCACCCGGCGAGGCCTATCGGCCATGCGCCGAATATCTCGGTGCGCGACTGAAGAAGAGTGGTTTCGAGACCGAATTCATCCGTGCCGAGGGCACACCCGGCGACACCGATCGCTACCCGCGTGTCAATGTCGTTGCACGGTTCGACGGACGGTCGCCGGGCGCCTGCGTCCACTTCAACTCGCATATCGACGTTGTCGAAGCCGGCGACGGATGGAGCGTCGATCCCTTTGYCGGCGTGGTCCGCGACGGCAAGGTCTACGGCCGTGGTGCCTGYGACATGAAGGGTGGCCTTGCCGCCTCGGTCATTGCAGCGGAAGCCTTCATGGAGGTGTTTCCCGACTTTCCAGGCGCCATCGAAATATCGGGCACTGTCGACGAGGAATCCGGCGGCTTCGGCGGCGTCGCCCATCTGGCCAGGCTCGGCTATTTCTCGAAACCCAGGGTCGACCACGTCATCATCCCCGAACCACTGAACAAGGACCGCATCTGCCTTGGTCATCGCGGCGTCTGGTGGGCGGAGATCGAGACCAAGGGCGAGATCGCGCACGGCTCGATGCCGTTTCTCGGCGACAATGCGGTGCGCCATATGGGCGCCGTCCTGCAGGCCTTCGAGGATGAACTATTCCCCGCGCTCGATCGCAAGACGACGCGCATGCCGGTGGTGCCCGAAGGCGCCAAGCGCTCGACCATGAACATCAACTCCATCCACGGTGGCCAGACCGAGGATTTCCGGCCCGGCCTGCCTTCGCCCAACGTGCCCGATTCCTGCCGGCTGACCATCGACCGCCGCTTCCTGCTCGAGGAGGACCTCGACACGGTCAAAGGTGAAGTGACCGGCATTCTCGACCGGCTGAAGCGCGAGCGGAAAAAATTCGACTATGAGATCCGCGACTTGATGGAAGTGCTGCCGCTGATGACGGAGCGCGACGCGCCCGTGGTCAAGGCGGTGGCGCAGGGCATCATGGCGATCTTCGACCGCGAACCGGACTATGTCATCTCGCCCGGCACCTACGACCAGAAGCACATTGCCCGCATCGGCCATATCTATGATTGCATCGCCTACGGTCCGGGCATTCTAGACCTCGCCCACCGGCCGGACGAATGGGTCGGGATATCGGACATGGTGGAAGCGGCCAAGGTGATGGCGATCGGGCTCAACGTGCTGCTGCGCGGCACAGCCACGGGATAGTCGCATCGCAACAAGCTTCGACCAGCCGACAGGGCTGTCACGGCAAAAACATTCCCAGCCATCCTGCCGGGCAGAACGAAACGCAATTTACTCCGTGGCCAAATCACGCTTCTATCGCCCGGGTTTGAGCACGTGTCTGAAAACGCATGGGGAGTTGCACGATGAGATTGTGGAAAACCATCCTGGCCGCAGCGGTGCTGTCGCTGGCCACTGGCACGTCGGCATTCGCCGCGCGAACCGACCTCGTCATCGGCATCCCGCTCGAACCGCCGCATCTCGATCCGACCGCCGGTGCTGCCGCGGCGATCGACGAGGTTCTCTACGCCAATGTGTTCGAGGGCCTGACCCGTATCGGGCCGAATGGCGAGGTGCTGCCGGATCTGGCCGAAAGCTGGACCATTTCCGATGACGGCAAGGTCTACACCTTCAAGCTGCACACCGGCGTCAAATTCCACGACGGCACCGATTTCGACGCCAGTGACGTTAAGTTCTCCCTCGACCGCGCCCGCGCCGACAATTCGGTCAATGCGCAGAAGGGTCTGTTCGCAGCGATCGACAAGGTCGATGTCGTCGACCCGGCAACGGTCAAGGTGACGTTGAAGAACCCGCAAGGCTCCTTCCTCTACAATATGGGCTGGGGCGACGCGGTGATCGTGGCGCCTGAATCGGCCGACACCAACAAGGAGAAGCCGATCGGCACCGGCCCGTTCAAATTCCAGAGCTGGGCCAAGGGGTCGTCGATCACGCTGGTCAAGTCGGACAATTACTGGGGCACGCCGGTGTCCCTCGACAAGGCCGAGTTCCGCATCGTGCCGGATGCGGCGGCCTACGTACCGGCGCTGCTGTCTGGCGACATCCAGGCTTTCCCGTTCTTCGATGCCGACAGCGTCGCCCAGGTCAAGGACGACCCGCGCTTCAAGGTGGTGATCGGCGCGACCGAAGGCGAAACCCTCCTGTCGATCAACAACAAGAAGCCGCCTTTCGACAAATTACAGGTGAGACAAGCGATCTCCTATGCGCTCGACCGCAAGGCGATCATCGACGGCGCCTCGGCCGGCCTCGGCCAGCCGATCGGATCGCACATGTCACCGGCCAACAAGGACTATGTCGACCTCACCGGCCGCTATCCGCATGATGTCGCCAAGGCCAAGGAACTGCTGAAGGAAGCGGGACTGGAGAACGGCTTCAAGGCGACGTTGAAATTGCCGCCTCCCTCTTACGCGCGGCTAGGCGGCGAGATCATCGCCTCGGAACTTCGCGACGTCGGTRTCGATCTCGAGATCATCCCGGTCGAATGGGCGCAATGGCTGGATCAGGTGTTCACCAAGAAGGATTACGACCTGACCATCGTCTCGCACACCGAGCCCAACGACATCGATATCTATTCGCGCAAGGACTATTACTTCAACTACGACAACCCCGCCTTCGACAAGGTGATTGCCGACCTCAACCTCACCTCCGACGAGGCCAAGCGCAAGGAACTGCTCGGACAGGCGCAGAAGATCCTGGCCGATGATGCCGTGGTCGGCTTCCTCTTCGAACTGCCCAAGGTCGGCGTCTGGGATGCCAAGCTGCAAGGACTGTGGGAAAACGCACCGATCCAGGCCAATGACCTGACCAAGGTGAAGTGGAGCGAGTAAGGCTGTTGGCCAAAAGGCGCCGCTTGCGCTCCTTCGCGCCCCCCTCTGCCCTGCCGGGCATCTCCCCCTCAAGGGGGAATACTTCGCTCTTGTCAGCGCTTTCGCCATTCATCAATGAAGCCTTTGTAGCGCCTGCGCTGAAATTGCCGATCTCCCCCCTTGAGGGGGAGATGTCCGGCAGGACAGAGGGGGGCGTCGCAGAACGCTATCGTCACTTGTTGTCTGCCATCGGCAACGCAGCGGCCTCATGACCGTCTATCTCCTCAAGCGGCTCACCATCGCGATTGCCACGCTGGTGCTGGCCTCCATCGTGGTGTTCGCCGTGTTGGAGATCCTGCCCGGCGACCCGGCGCGGCTGATGCTGGGCATGAACGCCAGCGCCGACCAGGTCGAACTGTTGCGCAATCAGATGGGGCTCAACGCGCCGCTGCCTTGGCGCTACCTGCATTGGGCCGGCGGCCTGCTCAGTCTCGATTTCGGCCGCTCCTACACCTATTCGGTGCCGGTCATCGATCTCGTGCGCGAGCGGCTGGCTGTCTCCCTGCCGCTGGCGCTGATTGCGCTGGCGCTCTCCACCATCATCGCCATTCCGGTCGGCCTGTTTTCCGCCAGCCGCCGCGGACGGGCCGGCGATACGGTGGCGATGGGCGCCGCACAGCTTGGCGTCGCTGTCCCCAATTTCTGGTTCGCGCTGATGCTGATCTATGTCTTCGCCGTCTGGCTGCGGCTGGTTCCGGCCGGCGGCTTTCCCGGCTGGAGCGCAGGCCTCTGGCCGGCGCTGAAATCGCTGCTGCTGCCGGCAGTGGCGCTTGCCTTGCCGCAGGCCGCCATCCTGGCACGCGTCACCCGCTCGGCGCTGATCGAGGTGCTGAACGAGGACTATATCCGCACCGCCCGCGCCAAGGGCCTGCCTTACCGCGCGGTGTTATGGCGGCACGCGCTGCGCAACGCAATGATCCCGGTGCTGACCATTCTTGGCCTGCAGTTCGCTTTCCTGCTTGCCGGCACCATCATCATCGAGAATGTCTTTTATCTGCCCGGCCTCGGCCGGCTGGTGTTCCAGGCGATCACCCAGCGCGACCTGATCGTCGTCGAAAGCGTCGTCATGCTGCTGGTCGCCGCCGTCATTGCCGTCAACCTCCTCGTCGACCTTTCCTATGCAGTCGTCGATCCGCGCCTGAGGAGCCGGCAATGACGCTGCACATCGAAATTCCCGAGGAGACGTTCGGCAGCATCCTGGTCAAGGCTTTCAGGAACACCGCGTTCGTTGCCGGTTTCGTCATCACCTTGCTGATCCTGGCGATGGCGATCATCTCCTACGTCTGGACACCCTACGACGTCACGAAACTGGTGATATCAGACAAGACGCAGGCCCCCTCGCTGGCGCACTGGTTCGGCACCGATCATTTCGGCCGCGACATCCTGTCGATGGTCATGGTCGGCGCCCGCAATTCCATTGCCGTGGCGTTGGTCGCGGTCGGCATCGGCATGGGGGTCGGCGTGCCGCTCGGCGCCTTTGCCGCAGCGCGCAGCGGCCTCGTCGACGAGGCGCTAATGCGGCTGAACGATCTCGTCTTCGCCTTCCCCGCTTTGCTGTCGGCCATCATGATCACCGCCATCTTCGGACCGGGCGCCGTCAACGCCATCATCGCCATCGGCATCTTCAACATTCCGGTGTTTGCCCGTGTCGCCAGGGCCGGCGCGCTGGCGATCTGGCCGCGCGAGTTCATCCTTGCCGCGCGCGCCGCCGGCAAGAGCAGCACGCAGATCAGCATCGAACATGTGCTGCCCAACATTGCCACGCTGCTTCTGGTGCAAGGCACCATTCAGTTCGCGCTGGGCATCCTGGCCGAAGCTGGGCTTTCCTATCTGGGCCTGGGCGCCCAACCGCCAATGCCGAGCTGGGGCCGCATGCTGTTCGACGCGCAGACCCGCATGGTGGTGGCGCCGTGGATGGCAATCTTTCCCGGCATGGCGATCGTCGTCACCGTGCTTGGGCTCAACCTTCTGGGCGATGGCATCGCCGACATCCTCGACCCGAAATCGCGGCGGCAGCGATGAGCCTGCTCGAGGTCGAGAACCTGTCGCTGACCATAGGCGACACGCCGATCCTCAGAGGCATGGAGCTTTCCGTTGCGCCCGGCGAGGTCATGGGACTGGTCGGTGAATCCGGTTCGGGCAAGTCGATGACGGCGCTGGCGGTGATGCAGCTTCTGCCTCATGCCGCGCGCGCCACCGGGCGCGTCTCGTTCGACGGCATCGACATCCTCGCGGCAACCGAGGACCAGATGTGCGCGCTGCGCGGTGACGACATCGGCATGGTGTTCCAGGAGCCGATGACGGCGCTCAATCCGGTCAAGACGATCGGCGAACAGGTCGCCGAGGGCATACGCTGGCACACCAGGGCAAGCCGCGCCGAGGCCGAGGAGCGTGCGCGAAAAATGCTCGACCGCGTCGGCCTGCCCTCGGCAAAATTCCCGCTCTCGCGCTATCCACACGAACTGTCCGGCGGCCAGCGCCAGCGCGTCGTCATCGCCATCGCCTGTGCGCTGAAACCGAAGCTGCTGATTGCCGATGAGCCGACGACGGCGCTCGACGTTGTTCTGCAGGCCCAGATCCTCGACCTCCTGCGCGACCTCGTCGCGGAGAGCCGCATGGGCCTGCTGTTGATCTCGCACGATCTTGCGGTGGTGACCGAGATGGCCGACCGCATCACCATCCTGCGCCACGGCGAGGTGATGGAGGCCGGTGACACGGCGCGCACGCTGTCCGAACAGCTCCACCCCTACACGCGCCAACTGGCGCAGGCCTCGATGCATGTGCCGGCGCGGGCGAGGCCGCATGGCGTCGGATCGAGCCAACTCTTGCTTCAGGTCGAGGGCGTGGCGCGCGACTATCCCGGCCGGCGCACCTCGCTGTTCAGGCGTGCGCCTGATATCCGTGCCGTGGACGATGTATCCCTGTCGATGGCGCCAGGCCAATCGGTGGCGCTGGTTGGTCGCTCCGGCTGCGGCAAGTCAACGCTCGCCCGCATGATCCTTGCGCTCGACCGACCAAGCTCGGGCACGATCCGGTTTCGCGGCGAGTCCATCACCGACAAGAGCGAAGCGGAACTGAAGCCGGCCCGGCGTGACATGCAGGTTGTCTTCCAGGATCCTTACGGCTCCTTCGACCCGCGCCAGAAGGTTGAAAAACTGGTCGCCGAACCCCTGCATGTTCTGGACAAGAAGCCGACGCGCGCCGAGCGCCACGAAATGGTGGCGCATGCGCTGCATGAAGTCGGCCTCGACCAGCGCGACATGGACAAATATCCGCATGAGTTTTCCGGCGGCCAGCGCCAGCGCCTTTCGATCGCCCGCGCTATCATCACCCGCCCCAAGCTGGTCGTCGCCGACGAGCCGGTCTCGGCGCTCGATGTCTCGATCCGCGCCCAGATCCTGGATTTGTTCGCCGAGCTCAACCAAAAACTCGGCATCGCCTATCTCTTCATCACACACGACCTGTCCGTCGCCCGTGCCATCACGGACGAGGTGCTGGTCATGCATGACGGCAAGATCGTCGAGCGCGGCAAGACGAACGAAGTGCTGGATCACCCGCAATCCGAGGCGGCCAAGGCGCTGGTCGCTGCTGCCCCGAACCTGCAGCGGGCAATCGCTCGGCGGATGCAGGAACAGGGTTAGCCCATCAGATCATCTGGAATATTCCGGGTCCGTGAGCACCGGAAGCGCCGAAAACGCCGCTAGATGGCGGCCAGAGAAGAATTTCCAAATAGCCTCTCAGATCATCTGGAATATTCCGGTGGTCTTGAACCGGAGATAGGCCTCGATGCTGCGGGCCATATTGGGCAGCATTTCGGGCAAGTCGTCGGGCGCGAACCAGCCGACGGCACTGCTCTCGTCATCGGTAACGGCCGGCTCGCCTTCAAAGGAG
>NZ_JBFULQ010000301.1:0-6905 GCF_054049815.1 Mesorhizobium sp. P5_C1
CGACAGTAGAGGCGCCAAGCCGATCGCGAGGCTCTGGAAAATGCCTTGACCGGCCAGGCAAGCGGCGATCGCGACCGAAGGGTCATCCATCACCAGACGACTGGAGACCTTGACCTCCTTGACCTCCCCGCCGCGCCGGAACTCCCAGGGAAAGGGCAGGCCGGTCTGGGGATCGCGGAAGAGAAGCGCTTCGTGTTGGACGAGATCATCGGGTGATCGCGGCTCGCCGTGCTTTTCGAGATAGGCCGGAGCGGCGACCGTCAGGATACGGGTCTCCAGCAGCTTGCGCACGATGAGGGATGACTCATCGGGAGGCCCGAAGCGCACCGCCACGTCGACGCCAGTCATCATCTCCTGGCGATAGTTGCTGGTCAGGAAATCGACCGAAAGCAGGGGATAGCGAACCAGAAACGCCTGCAGCTTCGATGCAAGCACCATACGCGCGAACCACGGGTCCACCGAGACGCGCAGCCGGCCGCGCACGACCGCCGCCGCGCCGGCGGCTTCGGCGGCCGCCTCATCCAGGCCAGCCAGAAGCGGCAGCACCTGCGTGTGGAAGCGGCGGCCTTCCTCGGTGAGGCTGACCTCGCGTGGATTGCGATCGAAAAGCCGCACACCAACCCGCGCTTCCAGGCGCGCGACGGCCCGGCTCACCGCCGACGGCGTCAGGCCGAGCATCTCCGCGGCGCGGGCGAAATTCCCTGCCTCCGTTACCGCTGCCAGGACACCGACACCGGTCAGAAGCCGTGTATCGAAAGCCATTCGATCTCCCTTCGCCCTGCAGGTCTCCGCCGGAGCCTAACGCGATGAGCAGTGAATCTGAGTCACTTTAACACTGATCCTTATGCGCGTGAATCACGTCATGGCACGACTTACAAGGGTGACGTCCTGGCAACGCCGGGGCGAACGGCCGAGCAGATCGGATTTCCTTCGATCCGGAAAGGAGGTTAGCCATGGACCACCTCACACGCAGGACGATGCTTCAGCGCGGCGGAATGCTGGGAGCCATTCTGGCTCTCGATACGGTCAGCCCCGCTTTGGCCAGAACAACGGCGGCCGGTTCGTCCGTGCGGTTCAAGGCGATCGACGCCGCCTTGCGGGAAGGCGTCTCAAAGAACGACGTGGCCGGCGTCATCGCCGTCGCGGCGACACCGAAAGGCATTATCTACGAGGGTGCCTTCGGCAAGGCGAACGTCGCAACGGGCGCACCGATGACGCTCGACACGGTGTTCTGGCTGCTGTCGATGACCAAGGCCTTCACGGCGACGGCCTGCATGCAGCTGATCGAGCAGGGCCGCCTGCATCTGGATGACGACGCGGCGAAATACCTGCCAGAACTGGCCGCGCCGCAGGTTCTCGACGGCTTTGCCGAGGACGGAACGCCGCGGCTGCGGCCGGCCAGGCGTGCGATCAAGGTGCGTCATCTGCTGACGCATACCTCCGGCTACACCTACTCGATCTGGAGCGAGGCTCTGACCCGCTACGAGAAGGCGACGGGCATGCCCGACATCGCGACCTGCAAGAATGMTGCCTTCGCGGCTCCGCTCGAATTCGAGCCTGGCGAGCGGTGGGAATACGGCATCAGCATGGACTGGGTCGGCAAGCTGGTCGAGGCGGTGTCGGATCAGTCGCTCGAGATCTACTTTCGCGAGAATATCTTCGCGCCGCTCGGCATGAAGGATTCAGGCTTTCTGATCGGGGCCGGGCAGAAGCGGCGCGTCGCTACCTTCCACAATCGCCGCGCCGACGGCGGGCTGGAGCCGGCGCCCTTCGAGATGCCGCAGCGGCCGGAGTTCTTCATGGGCGGTGGCGGTGCTTTCTCGACGCCGCGAGACTACATGGCGTTCCTGCAGGCGCTGCTGAACGGAGGCGCGCTGCATGGCGTCCGAATCCTGCGTCAGGAGACGGTCGCCATGATGATGCAGAACCAGATCGGCGAGCTGAACGTCCAGCAGATGCGCTCGGCGCAGCCGTCCTATTCCCGCAGCTTCGACCAGTTCCCGGGACAGTCGCATAAATGGGGCCTGTCTTTCGATATCAACACGCAGCCGGGACCGAACGGGCGCTCCGCCGGCAGCATCGCCTGGGCAGGCCTGCTCAACTGCTACTTCTGGCTCGACCCGGTGAAGCACATCACCGGCGCGCTGTTCACCCAGGTCCTGCCCTTTTTCGACGAGCGGATCGTCGCGCTCTACGGCGAATTCGAGCGCGGTCTCTACCGCGGGCTCGATCTCGCCTGATCCACTACCCCAGACAAACGAGAGATTGGAAAACGACGATGTATGCCATCACCGGAATCACTGGAAAAGTCGGCGGAGCGCTCGGCCGCGCGCTGCTGGAACAGGGCCGGCCTGTCCGCGCCGTGGTCAGGGACGCCAACAAAGGTGAAGAATGGGCGGCACGCGGCTGCGAGGTCGTACTTGCCGGACTTGAGGACGCCGAGGCGCTGACAGCTGCGTTCACCGGCGCCGAGGGGGTCTTCATCCTGCCCCCATCGGAGTTCGACCCCGAGCCCGGCTACCCCGAGGCTCGCAAGGTCATCGACGCCATCGTCGAAGCGCTGAAGGCCGCGCTGCCGGACAGAGTGCTTTGCCTGTCGACGATTGGAGCCGATGCAGCGCAGGACAACCTCTTGTCGCAGCGCACGATGCTGGAAGAGGCGCTCTCGGCGCTCCCGCTGCCGGTGACCTTCCTGAGACCGGGTTGGTTTCTCGAAAACGCAATGTGGGATGTCGCCTCCGCACGCGACACAGGTGTGATCTCGAGCTTCCTGATGCCTGCCGACAAGCCGTTCGCGATGGTCGCGACGAGCGATGTGGGGCGGATTGCGGCAGACCTGATCCAGGAGCATTGGACGGGCAGGCGCGTGGTCGAACTCGAAGGCCCGCGCCGTGTCTCGCCCAACGACCTGGCGATCGCCTTCACCAAGGCGTTGGGACGGCCGGTGCGGGTCGAAACGGTGCCTCGGGACACTTGGGAGGGCCTGTTCCTCTCCCAAGGCATGAAAAATCCGGGCCCGCGCATGCGCATGCTGGACGGCTTCAACGAGGGCTGGATCGACTTCGCCAATCAAGGCGCAAGTGCTGTCAAGGGACGCATTGGCCCCGAGGAAATTATCGCGACGCTTTGTTCAACGTGAAAGTCGAGACCAGAAACAGCAACGCCGCCAGGCAGGCCCGGCGGCGTCTTCCTAGACTGCTGTTTTGCTAGACTGCTGTTTTGGGTCGCGATACCTACGGTGTCCCCGCCTTCTGGAGCGCGTCGGCCATTTGGTCGATCTTGCCGGCAAGGACGCCCTCGGCCCAATCCGTGACATCGGCGTCGACCGGCTTGTTGGCCATGTCCGTCAGCGCCGCGTCGAGCGATGCCTGATCGGTGCCGACCGTTGCAGCGTCAGCTGCCGCCTGGGCCTGGGCGGCCGTCGCGTTGTCGGCGGCGACAACGGCCTGCTGAGCAGCGATCTGATCGTTCAGGTCCTGGATTTGTTCAGGCGTGGCGGACGGGTCCGCCTGCAGCGTGGTCATCTGCGCATTCAGGGCATTCAGCTTATCCTGGGCGTCGTCCGCCGCCGCGGCCGCCTCGTCAGCCGCGATCTGGGCGTTCTTGGCTATCGCGGACTGCGTCACGAAGGCCTGAATGCCGGCGAACTTCTTGCTCTTGGAGTTCATGTAGGCGTTGATGTTGCGCTGCAGCGAGTTCAGCCTGCCAAGCTTGGCATGGATGTTCTTGTCCTTGTGCACGGACTTCGTATTGACCGTGGTGTCGGTCGTTGTGTCCGTTACCGTCTTGGCCGCCCGCCCCGGGGCCGACGCAGACTTGCCATGCGAAGCCCCGCTCTTGCCGTTGCCGCCGGCGTGGCCGTGCCCGTTGCCGTTGCCTCCACCATTGCCGCCAGCATTGCCACCGCCGTTGCCGTGCCCGTTTCCGGCGAGCGCCGGAGACGCCAGAAGCGCCAATGCGGCGAGCGCCGCGAACAGAGTTTTTCGGTTTGTCATGATATCTCCTCCTTGAGGAACCTCCGCCCAACCGCTAGAGCAGCGTCATATGAGGATTCACTAATCGTGCGCAATAAACTTTAGACAAATACGGTTTCACTGCGCGAGCCTGACAACCAACGAACTCCATAACCATTTGATATTACAATATAAATCAGCGCTATGAGACCGTCGCGGCACTGAAGTCCCATACCGGCCAGACCATGGTCCTAGTCTGCCCACCAGCGGCACGGTAACAGTCGTCGAGTGGTTGTCGGAAAGGCGTTGAAACAAGGGAAGTCGGTGGGTGCGATCCAGTGCGGCGCCACCCGACGCGTCACGCGCGAACGCCTAGCTTCTCGCGGCGTACACGACTTCGCGAGCGTGTAGCTCATCGCACTAGATCAGCAGCAGGCCCTTCATGCTGGAATAGCCTTTGCGCCCGATGATGATGTGGTCATGCACGGCGATGCCCAGCCGCTTGGCCGCGTCGACGATCTCCTTCGTCATCTCGATGTCGGCGCGCGATGGCGTCGGATCGCCTGACGGATGGTTGTGCACCAGAATGATCGCGGTCGCCGAGAGGTCGAGCGCGCGCTTGATCACCTCGCGTGGGTAGACAGGCGTGTGGTCGACGGTGCCGACCTGTTGCACCTCGTCGGGGATCAGCGCGTTCTTCTTGTCGAGGAACAGGATGCGGAACTGCTCGCGCTCCTCGAAGGCCATTGCCGAGCGGCAATAGTCGAGAAGCTGCGTCCATGAGGAGAGGACCTCGCGGCCATGGACCTCGCCGCGCGCCATGCGCTGCGCGGTCGCCGCGACGACCTTCAGGTCGAGCGCCACCGCGGGGCCGATGCCCTTGACCTCCTGCAGCAATGCAAGCGATGCGCCAAGCACTTCGGCCAGCGTGCCGAAGCGCGCCAGAAGCGCCTTGGCGACCGGTTTGGTGTCGGCGCGGGGGATCAGGCGAAAGAGCAGAAGTTCCAACAATTCGTAGTCGGGCAGGGCCTCCGGACCGGCCGTGGCAAAGCGCTCGCGCAAGCGGTCGCGATGGCCGAGATAATGCGGCTTGTCGTTGAGCGCCTTTGCTTTCGCCGCTGGCCGGACCGGCACTTCGGAGAAGAAGCCTCGCTCGTCGTCGTCGCTTCCGGTCCCCACGAGCTGCTCCGCATTTTCCTGGGCCGGAAAGAACCGGCAAAACAAGGCTAGGCCGGCAGGCCGGGGCGGTCGAGCTTGTTGGGCGACAGGGTGAAAATCTCGCAGCCGGTGTCGGTGACGCCGATCGTGTGTTCGTACTGTGCCGACAGCGAGCGGTCGCGTGTCACCGCGGTCCAGCCATCCGACAGCACCTTCACATGCGGCCGGCCGAGATTGATCATCGGCTCGACGGTGAAGATCATGCCTGGACGCATCTCGACGCCCTCATTGGCGCTGCCATAGTGCAGGATGTTGGGTGCGTCGTGGAAAAGCTGGCCGACGCCGTGGCCGCAGAAATCGCGCACCACCGAGCAGCGCTCGGCCTCGGCATAGGTCTGGATGGCGGCGCCGATGGCGCCAGTGCGTGCGCCGGGCCTGATCGCCGCAATGCCGCGCATCAGGCATTCATGGGTGACCTCGAGCAAGCGCTCGGCGGCGCGCTTGATCGTGCCGACCGGGTACATGCGCGAGGAATCCCCGTGCCAGCCGTCGAGGATATAGGTGACGTCGATGTTGACGATGTCGCCATCCTTGAGCGGCTTGTTGTCGGGAATGCCATGGCAGACGACATGGTTTATCGAGGTGCAGGACGATTTCGTGTAGCCGCGATAGTTGAGCGTTGCCGGCAGCGCGCCGTGGTCCATGCCGAATTCGAAGACGAAGCGGTCGATGGCTTCTGTGGTGACGCCAGGCTCGACCATCGGCACCAGTTCGTCGAGGCAGCGCGCGGTGAGATCGCATGCCTTGCGCATGCCGGCAAAGCCTTCCTCGCCATAGAGGCGGATCTGGCCGGTGTTTCTGAGTGGTGCGGTGGCGGCGTCGAGATAGGTGACCATTTTGTCCGTGTAGCCGGGTAGGCCCTGCGAGAGGCCGACGTGAAAATCTCCCCAGATTTGGCACTTGGAGGCAAAAGGTTCAAGGACGAACTGCTTGATGCAGCCGCGCACCTCGGGATATTCGCCCTGTATCAGGTGATGACTTGCCGGTTTTCGCCGGCTTGCTTTCCTTTCCGGCCATCGTGCGTTAGGGCGGGTGATGTTTTCGAGACCGGGTCCCTTCACGGCGGCCAAGCGCACCAGATTGCTCGAAGCGCCGCTGACGACAGTCTGCTCATGCCTGATGGGCATGGTGCTGCTGGCGATGCTGTGCCTCGGCCGCCCGGACGTGCCAGCTTTCGCGGATGCTGCATCGGGCGGCGCCAGCATCGGCCTGGAACGGTCTGGAGAGGCGGCGGCGCTGCTGCGTGTCACCGGCAAGGCGCAAGTGCTGGAGGTTCGCGCCGGGCGGCCGTCCCTGGTCAAGTTCGCCAGCGGCCATCCCGCTTTGCCGGTTCTCGACGCCGTCTTTTCTTGGCTTGAGCGGACTTCGCCGAAGGCGGCTGTTTCGGGATACGAAGCGCCCCCGGGGTCCAGGGCAAATGCCCATCAGCCGCGCGCGCCGCCGACCATCGCGGCCTGAGCGGTCCGCGACCGCAGCTTCACCCCTGATCTATCCCTGTTCGCGTCGTGAACGTGCGGCGGCTGTCGGCCGTGCACCGGTCGCGCGGCGCGTCGTTTCCGGAACCATTTCAATGCAACAACGCATCAAGACATTCAAAACCCTGTCGCGCGCTGCCTCGGCTGCCGCGTTTCTCTCCGTCCAGGCGCTCATCTGCATCGGAACCGTCTATTGGGCGGTTGCCGAGACGCTCGGGCTGTCGGAAATGGCGGCACTTGTCCTCGGGGGCCTCTTCGC
>NZ_JBFULQ010000302.1:0-6881 GCF_054049815.1 Mesorhizobium sp. P5_C1
GAACAGATCACGCAAAAATGAAGAGCGGGTCGCACGGGAAGACTGGGCCAAAATGAAAGCTTGGGATGCGATCATCATCGGCGGCGGACACAACGGACTGGTCAACGCCTGCTATCTGCAGCGCGCCGGCCTCGACGTGCTGGTGGTCGAGAAGAACGACTGGGTCGGCGGTGCCGCAACCAGCCGGGAATTGACGCCGGGCTTCCTCTATTCCAACTGCTCCTATGTCTGCTCGCTGTTTCGCCCTGAGATCATGCGCGACCTCGAATTGCCGCGCTTCGGCCTGCAGGTCATCTCCTATGAGGGCGGCGCGGTGTTCACGCGTGACGGTGACTACCTCGCCAACTACCGCGACCACGATGCTCACCGGCGCGAGTTCGCCCGCTTCTCGAAGCGCGACGCCGAAGCCTATGACCGCTACGCCCGCGACGTGACGCGGCAATGCCGCTTCATCCAACCGCTGCTGATGCGCACCGCACCCGATCCAACCAGTCTGCGGCCACGCGACCTTGGGGAACTGCTCTATCTCGGCAGGAAATTCGCCGGCCTTTCGGCGCAGGAAATGGCGCTGACGCTGCGCTTCTGGACCATGTCGATCTCGGAGTTCCTCGACGAATATTTCGAGACCGACGTCATCAAGGCGAACTTCGCTTTGTCCGGCATCATCGGCACCGCGCTCGGGCCGATGTCGCCAGGCACCGCCTACGTGCTGCTGCATCACTATATGGGCGAGGTCGATGGCTCGGTCGGCGCCTGGGGTTATGCCCGCGGCGGCATGGGCGCGGTCACCAAGGCGGTGGCCGCGTCGTTCAAGGCGTCGGGCGGCACTATCCGCACCGGCGCCGAGGTCGACCATGTGCTGGTCGGCAGGGGCAAGGCCAAGGGCATTGTGCTGGCCGGCGGCGAGGAGATTTATGGCAAGCTCGTCGTCTCCAATGCCGACGTCAAGCGCACCTTCCTGAAGCTGGTCGAGGAAAAGGAACTGCCCGATGTCTTCCTGCGCCGGGTCAGGAACTTCAAGATCCGCGGCTCGTCCGGCAAGGTCAACATCGCCCTCGACTCGCTGCCGGAATTCCCGGCGCTGCCGAAGGATTCGCCGGTCTATCGCGGCGACATGCATTTCACCGATTCGATGGAGCGCATGGAGCGCGCCTATGACGACTGGAAGGCCGGGCGCTGGTCGGCCGATCCGTTCCTCGACATGGTCATTCCAACGACGCTCGACCCGACCATGGCGCCGCCCGGCAAGCACTTCATGAGCTGCTTCGTGCAATATGCGCCGCCCAAGATTGCAGGAGCCGAATGGACCGATGCCGACCGCGACGGCTTTGCCGAGAGCGTGATTTCGCAGATCGCGGAATACTCGCCGGGCTTTCGCGACCGCATCGTCCACATGGAGGTGCGCACCCCGCGCGAGATCGAAGCCGAGGTCGGCCTCACCGAAGGCAACATCTTCCAGGGCGAACTGACCTTCGATCAGCTTTTGTTCAACCGGCCCGTGCCGGGTTACGCGCAGTACCGTTCACCGGTCGGCGGCCTCTATATGTGCGGCTCCTCGACCCATCCCGGCGGCGGCGTCATGGGTGCGCCCGGCCGCAACGCCGCGGCGGAAATCCTGCGCGACCTCGCCAAATCCACCTCGCATATGAGCGCTGCCCATGACGTCATCTGAGACAATCGTCATCGGCGGCGGCCACAACGGCCTCGTCGCGGCGGCCGCGCTGGCGAAAGCCGGCCGCAAGGTGCTGGTGCTCGAAGCCGGTAGCGAAGTCGGCGGCGCCGCGCGCACCGAGGAATTCGCGCCGGGCTTTCGTGTCTCGTCAGTCGCCCATCTGCTGAACCGGCTGCATCCGGATGTGGTCAAGGCGCTGGACCTGGAAAAGCACGGGCTGCAATTCGCGCGCGCCGACTTCATGCCGTCGGTTGCGCTGTCGAGGGACGGCCCGCCGCTGGTCTTGCATGGCGCCTATGGCGAGGTGCTGACAGGCGCCAGCTCGTCCGAGCAGTCGGCCTGGAAGGAGCTGCGCGCGCAGCTGCTGCGCTATGCCGGCCTATTGAAGCCGTTCCTCTCCCGCCGCCCGCCCGATCTCTCCGGCATGTCACTGATCGAGACCGCGTCCCTCGGCCAGGCCGCGCTGGCGCTGAAGAAGCTCGGCAAGGAAGACATGCGCGACTTCCTGCGCGTGCTGCTGATGAATGTTGCCGACCTGCTCGACGAGCAGTTGGCTGATATCAGGCTAAAAGGCCTGCTCGCTTTCGATGCGACGCTGGGCAGCCATCTCGGCCCCCGCTCGCCGACATCATTGCTCGGCCTCTACTACCGGCTGGCCGGCGAGACCGGCGGTGCGGTCGGCGCGCAGATACTTCCGCAAGGCGGCATGGGCGCGGTTGTCGCTGCCATCCGTGCCGCGGCGGAAAAGGCCGCCGTTACCATCCGCACGTCGACGCCGGTGGCGAAGATCATCGTCGAGAACGGCCGCGCCGTCGGTGTCGCGCTCGACACTGGCGAGGTGCTGCGTGCCAGGACGATCGTCTCGGCCATCAATCCGGCGACCACCTTCCTCGACCTTGTCGGGCCGCGCCAGATGGATACCGGCTTTGTTCGCAAGGTGAAGAACATTCGCATGAAAGGCGATGCGGCCAAGCTCAATCTGGCGCTCGACCGGCCGCCGCAATTCACCGGCGTCGATGCCGCCGGCCACAAGGGCCGCCTGGTGATCGCGCCCTCGCCCGACCATGTCGAGCGCGCCTTCAACCCATCCAAGTACGGCGAGTTCTCGCCCGAGCCGGTGATGGAGATAACGCTGCCCAGCCTTGCCGACCCGTCGCTCGCGCCCAGCGGCGCCTGTGTGCTGTCGGCGGTGGTGCAATACGCGCCCTACGCCCTGAAAGAGGGGTGGGATGCCGGCAAGCCGAAATTCCTCAAGGCGATCATGGCCCGGCTCGAAGCCTATGCGCCTGGCATCGGCAAAAGCGTGGTGCACGCCGAGCTTCTGACGCCGGCCGACATCGAAGCGCGCTACCGCATGCCGGGCGGCCACTGGCACCACGGCGAATTGCAGGCCGACCAGATGCTGATCTCGCGACCGGTGTCCGGCTGGTCGGGCTATGACACACCGCTAGAAGGGCTGTTCCTGGCCGGCGCCGGCTCGCATCCCGGCGGCGGCGTCTCCGGCGCTCCCGGCCTCAACGCCGCGCGGCGCATCATTGCGATGAAGGGGTAAGCCATGGCCCAGTCAACCAGGAAGAAGCCCGTCTCGAGGACAGTCAGCGCGGCTGTTTCCGCCCGCATCGCCGCGCAGGACCATTTCCGCACGCTGCGACTTGGCACGCCGTTCCAGCCGCGCATCGACGCGCTGGCCAAGACCCAGGACTGGTACAATTGGGCCGGCTACCGCGCGCCACATTCGCTGTGGGACGAGGAACTCGAATATTTCGCCATCCGCAGCCAGGCCGCCCTGTTCGACATTTCGCCGATGACCAAATACCGGATCGAAGGGCCGGACGCCGAAGCCTTCCTCGACCGTGTCACCTTGCGCGATGTCACCAAGCTGAAACAGGGCCGTGTCCACTACACGGCGTGGTGCGACGACGAGGGCTTCGTCCTCGATGACGGCACGCTGTTCCGGTTGTCGCCGACACGCTTCCGGCTGTGTTCGCAGGAGCGGCATCTGCCATGGCTGCTCGACAGCGCGATTGGCTTCGATGTCATCGTCGCGGAGGAAACAGAGGCTGTAGCCGGGCTCGCGCTGCAAGGGCCGACCTCGTTTGCGGTGCTGCGTGATGCCGGCTTCGCCGGCGTCGAGAAGCTGAAAATATTCGACCTCGCCGATTTCCCGCATGATGGCGGCACCGTCGGCATTTCGCGCACTGGCTTCACCGGAGATCTAGGCTACGAACTGTTCGTCTCGGCCGACAGGGCGCTCAGCCTGTGGGACCGCTTGATGACGGCGGGCCAACTGCGCGGTATCCGCGCCATCGGCTACACCGCGCTCAACCGTGCTCGCCTCGAGGCCGGATTGATCGTCGCCAATGCGGATTTCACCACCGCCGAGCACGCCATCCGCGCCGATCGCCTGCGCATGCCGGACGAGATCGGCCTCGGCTTCATGATCGATCTGGAGAAAGGTCATTTCAACGGTCGCCGCGCCATCCTCGAGGCTCGCGCCAAACACAAGCTGCGCCATGTGCTGGTCGGGCTGGAGATCGAAGGCAACATCCCCGCCGAACATGCCATCGTCTACCACAAGAAAAGCCAGGAAGTCGGCCTGGTCAGCGCCGCCATGTGGTCGCCAATGGCCAAGCGCAACATCGCCATCGCCTCGCTGGCGCGGCCGTATGGTGATACCATGGTCGAGGACCTCTGGGTCGAGATCTACGCCATGCGCGAGCTGCAGTATCAGAAGCTGATGAAGCGCGCCAAGGTGGTGGCGCGGCCCTTCATCAAGCTCGACCGCCGCACCGCCAATCCGCCGGCGGATTTCTGACCATGACCGACGAAGCCGAACTCGAAGCCGCCGAGCAATGGGAGCTGGTCAACACGCCGCTCGGCGAGAAATGGTCGGGCCGTACGCGCTATGCCGCCGCCATGTTCTTCTACAAGGGCGGCGAGATGAGCGCCGAGACGCTCGAAGTCTACCGCATCTGCGCGCGGCTCGATTCGGAAGATCCGCTGCCGATCATCCGCGATCGCGGTGTCGGCAAAGACTGGCTCAAGCGCATGGGTTTCGAATAGGTCTTTTCTACCCGATGGTTCTCTCCAGCATGCTGAGCCAGTTGCGATAGGCGATCTTTTCGATCAGCGCGCGGCCGAAACCGCGCGCCGCCAATGCATCGATCAGCTTCGGCAGGCCGGCGACATCGCCGATGACGGCCGGGATCATGGCGCCGTCGAAATCCGAGCCAAGGCCGACACCGTCCTCGCCCAGTGCCTGCAGCAGCGAATCGACGTGGCGCACCATGATGTCGAGGCTGGTGTCGGCATTCATCCGGCCGTCCTCACGCAGGAATCCGGTGGCGAAGTTAAGCCCGACCATGCCGCCGGATTCGCGGATCGCGCCGAGCTGCCAGTCAGTGAGGTTGCGCGAATGGCCGCAGATCGCGTGGACGTTGGAATGAGTGGCGACCAGCGGCGCGTCGCTGAGCGCGGCGACATCGCGAAAGCCCTTCTCGTTGAGATGCGACAGGTCGATCATGATCTTCAGCTGGTTGCAGGCCTTGACCAACGCCTTGCCGGCATCGGTCAGCCCGGGGCCGGTGTCGGGCGAGGACGGAAAGCGGAACGGCACGCCGTGACCGAAGGCGTTCGGCCGGCTCCAGACGATGCCGAGCGAGCGCAGGCCGGCGGCATGCAACACGTCGAGCATTGTGAGCTCGGGATCGATCGCCTCGACCCCTTCGATGTGGAACACCGCCGCGATCGAGCCTTGCGCCATGGCGTTGCGGACATCGCCGGCACTGCGGCAGACGGTGAGCCCTCCGGCTCGTTCCAGCCTGAACAGGATCGAGGCCATCGCGATCGTCGAGGTCAACGCATCGGCCCGCGGGACCTCGGGCGGCAGTGGCTCGGCATCGCTCGGCGCCAGCGGCACGGCGCTGCGCCTGGTTTTCTCGACAGGCGGCGGAAAGATGGCGAACATGCCGCCGGCAAAGCCACCGGCTTTCGCGCGCGGCAGGTCGATATGACCGCCCGATTTCCCCTCGATGAACAGCTTTTCGACGTCCGTGTCTTTTGACTGGTAGAGTCTGAGCAACGTGTCGTTGTGGCCGTCGAAGACGGGAACGAGGTCGGTTTCGGTCATTGGGGGATCATTCGGTTCGTTTGTCGGCGCGGTGGCTGCGATAGATCATATCCACTTAGGCAAGATGCGCTACCCGTGCAAATGCCAAAGCCATCGAAGCGGGACGACAGCCTGATGTCGCGCCCGTTCCGATCGACGAAATGCCGGCCGATCCTACTGCTTCAGCACGTCTGCCCACTCGTGGTGGCGGCGGAACTGGGCGTTCGCGAACGGGCAAAGCGGGATGATCTTCTTGCCCGCCGCGCGTGCATCCTCGACGGCGCGGGTGACGAGCCGAAGCCCTGCACCCTGGCCGCGGAAGACATCCGGCACTTCCGTATGGTCGATGATGATCTGGTGCTCGCCGATCTTGGTGAAGGTCATCTCCGCCTCGGCGCCGTCTGGCCCGCGCAGGACGTAGCGACCCTTGGAACCGCGATCTTCCAGTTCGATTTCAGGCAGTTGGTCCGGCATCGCTATACTCCCTGGGTGGCGCGGGCAAAGACATGCCGTGCCGCCTCGATTTCGTTTGGCCGCACCTCGTGCCCGCCGTCATGCCACTCCACTGTGACATCGGCGCCGTCGGCACGCAAATAGGCTTCGAGCCGCGTGGTCAGGTTCGGCGGACAGATCGGATCGCGCCTGCCTGCGGTCACGAGAATATGACGCCCGGCGAGACTGCCGTTGATCTCGGGTTCGAACGGGATCAGCGGATGCATCAGCACCGTGGCATCGAACATCGCCGGCGCCGCAAACACCACCGAGGCCAGGATGTTGGCGCCGTTGGAATAGCCAAGGCCGAACGCGGCTGACGGCTTCGCCGCCTTGATATGGGCCTTGATGAAGCCGGCCATCTTGTCCGTCGCCCGCGCCAGATCGCCCATGTCGTAGACGCCTTCGCCGGTGCGGCGGAAGAAGCGCGCCGCACCATGTTCCGCCACATCGCCGCGTGGCGAGATGATGGTTGCCTGGGGCAAGAGATCGCGCCCCAGCGACAGAAGCTGGTTCTCATCGCCCCCCGTGCCGTGGAAGACGAAGAGCAGCGGACCACCCGGCGAGCCGGGCAGCACCTTATAAGTGTAAGCGTCCTTGCTCATGGTC
>NZ_JBFULQ010000303.1:0-6874 GCF_054049815.1 Mesorhizobium sp. P5_C1
CGCACAAGATAACCTTCGGCGCACTGAACCAGATCTCGAACGCATTCGGCAAAGTGACGAGTTCGCTGCAGTTTCTGCTCACCTCCTGGTCGACCATCGTCGAGCTGCAATCGGTCCACAAACGCCTGCGCGCCTTTGAAGCGACGCTGCAAGGCGAGCCGCTGCCGCCGATCGATCAGCGCTATCTGGAACGCCAAGGCGCCGAGGACCCGGCTTAAAGAGCTGAGGTTTGGAACCGGGTTGGCGGCTCAGCCGCCAACCGATGCCTGTGTCTCGCCGGCTTTCTGCCGCGAAACATAGTCGCGAAAACTGATGCATTCGACATCGGCCTTGACGCAGACCTCGCCGGCGAAGCGCTCCAGCGCGTTCCAGTAGGCGCCGTCATTCATCAGGGCGAAGTGGAAGCCGAGTTCCAGCGGAATGCGCTTGCCCTGATATTGTACATCGAAGGCGGTGCGAAAGGCATCGTAGGTTCGGTTGGCGAACTCGTCCGCCTTGCTCGGCCGCTCGAAGCCGCCGGAATGTCTGACATAGAGATTGTAATCCATGGCGATCACTGGCCTCGATTTCGGTCCTTCCGGAATCTGCGGCAGTGAAAAGTGCATGATGCCGTGGCTGGCCGTCGGCCGGGCAGGGCCCTGCGAGACGCCGCTGGCGTCGAATTGATAGCCGGCCGCCGGCAGCGCCTCGTAGAGCGCCTTGCCTGTCGACAAATACGGCGCGCGGAAACCGACCACCGCATGCCTTGCGAAATCCCGCCAGCCGTTGGGTTCGGGCGCGATACCGTTGATCGCGTAGGCGTTCTCGAGAATGTGCTCGAACGAGCCGAACTCCTTCAGCCAGTCGGCCTTGCTCCAGTCCTTGCCGTCGAAATGGCCGCAGCCATGGCTGGCGATATCGTGGCCCTCACGCGCGGCAAGTCCGACCTGCTCGAGCCGTTCGCTCACTTCCTGCTTGGAGGCGGCAAAGCCGATGTTGGATTTGCCTGATGTCTTGCCGGGCGCCGTGTATTCCTTGCGCGTTTCCGGCGACAGCAGGAACACGCAGGACAGGAAGTAAGTGAAATGCGCCCCGGTGCGCTGCGCCAGCGCGCGGCTACGCTTCCACTGCGAAATATCGCGGGCGCTGTCGAACGAGATGATGACGACCTGCCTGGGCTTTGCCGGCCTCGGTGGCGCCGGTGGATCGGCCAAAGCCACACCGGCAGTGGCGAGCGAAGCGAAGGAAAACGCAACAGCGCGGAACGAACGATACATCGGCAATCTGATCTTGACTCGGAGGATGTCTGGAAGCCGGCTATCGCGCAAATGTGGCGCGGGTACGATTGGCCTTTTGGGCGGCCGGCCGTGGGAATAGGCGATTTTCCCGCCGAACCCCTTCCATGCCGACAAAATTTCGCTAAAACGCGGGCTGACAACGGCCCGCCAGGGCAGGAATGGTTTGATTGATGTCCGACGACAGTTTTATCCGTGAAGTCAACGACGAGATGCGTCGCGAACAGGCGCAGAAGCTATGGGACCGTTTCGGTCCCGCCTTGCTTGTCCTCGCGATCCTCGTGGTGCTCGGCACAGCCGCCTTCGTCGGCTATCGCTATTGGGACGAGACGCGCGCCAACCGCTCCGGCGATGCATTCTCGCAGGCGCTGAAGCTTGCCAATGACGGCAAGAACGACGAAGCGCTGGCCGCTCTCGACCAGTTGGAGAAGGATGGCTACGGCGCTTATCCGCTGCTTGCCCGCATGCGCGCCGCGACCGTAAAGGCCAGCAAGGGCGACGTCGACGCCGCCGTCAAGGACTTCGACGATGTCGCCGCCGACACGGCCATTCCTTCAGGCATTCGCGACATGGCCCGGCTCAGAGCAGCGCTCCTGCTTGTCGACCATGGCTCCTTCGCCGATGTCTCCAGCCGGGTCGAGGCGCTTACGTCGGACACCAACACGCTGCGCCACACGGCGCGTGAGGCGCTCGGTCTTTCCGCCTGGAAGGAAGGCAAGACCCAGGATGCGCTGAAGCTGTTCGACCAGATTGCCGCCGATGACGGCGCCCCGCGCAACACCCGTGAGCGGGCTACCTTGATGTCCGAGCTGATCCGCGGGTCGGGCAGTGCGTCGTGACCTTCAAAGTCGCCATCATCGGCAGACCTAACGTCGGCAAATCGACTCTTTTCAATCGGCTGGTGGGAAGGAAGCTGGCGCTTGTCGACGACACGCCGGGCGTCACCCGTGATCGCCGCGTGCATGCCGCCAAGCTTTACGACCTGCATTTCGACGTCATCGACACCGCCGGCTTCGAGGATGCCGCCGCCTCGACCTTGCCCGGCCGCATGCGGGCGCAGACCGAGATTGCCATCCGCGAGGCCGACCTGATCTTCTTCACGGTCGATGCCAAGTCCGGCCTGATGCCCGATGACAAGACTTTCGCCGAGATCGTGCGCAAGTCCGGCAAGCCGGTCGTGCTGGTCGCCAACAAGGCCGAGGCGAAGGGCGCCCAGGGCGGTATGCTGGAGGCCTGGGAGCTCGGCCTCGGTGAGCCGATCCCGGTGTCGGCCGAACACGGCCAGGGCATGCCCGACCTGCGCGACGCGGTGATCGGAGCGCTTGGCGAGGCGCGCGCCTTTGGTGAAGAAGAAGAAGACGGCGAAGGCGAAGAGGTCGTCGCCGGCGAGGTGCTGATCGGCGAGGATATTGTCGACCCGGATGCCGAGGATGTGCCTTCATACGACGACACCAAGCCGATGCGCATCGCCGTGGTCGGCCGCCCGAATGCCGGCAAATCGACGCTGATCAACGCGCTGATCGGCGAGGAGCGGCTGTTGACCGGGCCGGAAGCCGGCATCACCCGTGATTCCATCTCCGTCGACTGGGACTGGCATGGCCGCCGCCTGAAACTGTTCGACACGGCCGGCATGCGTCGCAAGGCGAGGATCCACGAAAAGCTGGAAGTGATGTCGGTGCAGGATGGCTTGCGCGCCATCCGCTTCGCCGAGATCGTCATCATCGTGCTCGACGCCACCATTCCTTTCGAGAAGCAGGATCTGCAGATCGCCGACCTGATCATCCGCGAAGGGCGGGCACCGGTGATCGCCTTCAACAAATGGGATCTGATCGACCATCCCCAGGAGCTTCTGGCGGAACTGCGTGAGAAGACCGAGCGGCTGCTGCCGCAGGTGCGCGGCATCCAGGCGGTGCCTGTCTCGGCCGAAACCGGGCGCGGCCTCGACAAGCTTATGGATGCGGTGTTGAAGACCCACAAGGTGTGGAACAGCCGCGTCTCGACAGGCAAGCTCAACCGCTGGCTGGAAAGCATCCTGGCGCATCATCCGCCGCCTGCCGTCGCCGGTCGTCGGCTGAAGGTCAAATACGTCACCCAGGCCAAGACGCGGCCGCCGGGCTTCGTCGTCCAGTGCTCCCGGCCGGAGGCGATGCCGCAATCCTATGTCCGCTATCTCTCCAACAGCTTGCGTGAAGCCTTCGACATGCCCGGCGTGCCGATCCGCATTGCGCTGCGCACGTCGGACAACCCGTTTGCCGGCAGGGCCAAGAAACGCAGCTGAGCATCGCTGCCCGTCCTGGCGCCATGATCACGCCACGTCGCGCAAACCGTTTTCGTTGGTCCGCGTATTATCGGGCAGCTGTTGCCGCACCGCCTGCAGCAATATCTCGGCGAGGCGCGCGACCACCGGCTCGGGCTCGGCATCCTTGCGGTGCAGGAACAACGCCATTTTGGGCAGTGCCGGCAGCCCGGCGATCTCCGGTGTCATCGCGCTGACGCTGGCCGGCAGCCCGATGTCGGTGCGGATGGTCAGCCCCAGTCCCGCCGCGACAGCTGCCCAGATGCCGCCAAGGCTTGGGCTGGCAAAGGCCATCCGCCACGACAGACCGGCGCGGTCGAGCGTTTCGGTCGCTACCGTGCGCAAAAGGCAGGGTGCTTCAAGCGCCACCAGCGGCAGCGGCTCGCCGTTGCGCAGGCTGGTCGCGATGCGCTTTGCCGGGCCAATCCAGCGCATCTGCACGTCGGCGACGTGCTCGCTGTAGGGCAGGGTCTCGCCGCTGTGCCAGGCGAGCGCGATGTCGAGATTGCCTGAAGTGACGCGCTCGGCAAGTTCGTAGCTGCGCGCGATCCTGGCTTCGATTTTGACCTTGGGATGGGCGCGGGCGAAGCGCCCGAGCACGTCAGGCAGCACCGCCTCGCCGAAATCCTCCTGCAGCCCAAGCCGTACCCAGCCTTCCAGCTCGACGTCATGGATGGCGGATGCCGCCTCATCGTTGAGCTCGATCAGCCGGCGCGCATAGCCGAGCATGGTTTCGCCGGCCTCGGTCAAGGCGAGGCCACGTCCCGACTTGCGGAAGATCGGCGTCRCCGCCTGCTCCTCCAGTTTCTTCAATTGCGCGCTGACCGCCGACGTCGATCGGCCAAGCCGGTCGGCAGCCTTGGCGAAGCTGCCCAGTTCCATGCCGGTGACGAAACTGCGGAGAACGTCGAGGTCGAATGTCACGCGTCGCATGGCGATAGTCCTGATTTTCAGGATAGTAAGTCAAAAACTTCCCGATATTCGGCATGAAACTATGGCGGTAAAGACGAGGCGTCAAGGTCCGGATGCAATCGGACCATCAAGGGAATTCTGCCATGTCGCTCGTCGCTACGGATTTGCAATGCAGCCAGGCCAAGCCTCGGCAACAAGCTGGCGCAGCCGCCGCTGGTGCCACGACGGTCCGCTCCAATCATCGCTGGAAGGTGCTCGGCATCGGAGTTGCCGCCAATGCCAGTTTTTCCGCGACCTTCTCCGGCATCCCGGCGACGGCGGTCTTCTTGCGCTCCGGCTACCATCTCGGCAATGGCCAGCTCGGGTTGGTTCTCGGTCTGCTTGGCCTGGGTGTGGCGCTGAGCGAACTGCCATGGGGATTGCTCACCGATCGCTGGGGCGATCGCCGCGTGCTCCTCACTGGCCTCGGCACCACCGCGGCATGGCTGCTTCTCATGGCATTGCTGGTCGTGCCGTCACCGGCACACCTTCCCGGGGTCGCGGTTCTGGCCGCCGTGTTGCTTGTCACTGGCCTGCTTGGCGGCAGTGTCAACGGCTCAAGCGGCCGCGCCATCATGGCTTGGTTCCGTGAAGGCGAGCGCGGCTTCGCCATGAGCATCAGGCAGACTGCGGTGCCGCTCGGCGGCGGGCTCGGCGCCTTTGTCCTGCCGTCGCTTGCCTCGGTGCATGGCTTTGCAGCGGTCTACGGCTTGCTGGCCGCATTCTCCGCCGTCACGGCGCTTTTCGCGTGGCGCTGGTTGCACCAGCCACCAATCGGCGAAGACGCGACGTCCGCCAGCGACGCCATGGTGTCGGCCGGCCCGACACCGCTGCGCAATCCGGACGTCTGGCGCATCGCAATGGCCATCGGCCTGCTCTGCGTCCCGCAAGTGGCGGTGCTCACCTTCGCCTCCGTCTTCCTGCATGATTTCGGCGGCATGGGAACGGCAGTGATCAGCGCCAGCCTGGCAGCCGTGCAGGTCGGCGCCATGGTCATGCGCGTCTGGAGCGGCCGTTTCACCGACCGTCACGGCAATCGCCGCTCGTTCCTGCGCTTTTTCAGCATGCTGAGCGCAGCCGCCTTTGCCACCCTCATGCTGCTTGTGTTTGTCGCGGCCACCATTCCCGGCTGGCAGCCTATGCTCGCGACAACGATCGTTGCCGTCCTGATCCTTGCCGGCATCTGTGTTTCAGCGTGGCACGGCGTTGCCTATACCGAGATTGCCACGCTTGCCGGCGCCAGCAATGCCGGGACGGCGCTCGGTCTGGCCAACAGCTTTGTCTTCGTCGCCTTCTTCCTGGTGCCGATCGCCATCCCCGGGCTTCTGGTCGTCGGATCATGGGCGTGCGTCTGGCTGTCGGCCGCCATCTGCGCGCTGATCGCCCGGCCGATCTTCCTGCGGCCGGCCTGACTTCGCATGCTGACCGCAAAATCGCCCGACTTCGGAACCACGACCTTGAGCCGACTGAGAAAACCCGATCGAACCTGTTAACGTCCCATCAAGGTTAATGCATCATTTTGCTCTCCAGTGGGGTCAGTCGCGTTCCTGGAGAGAGTTCCGTGCATCGACGTGTGTTGAAGCGGCTTGCGGCCGCCGCCGGTGAGAAAAAACGTGGCTTTCTGACCCCGTTCGTCATCGGTCTCGGCATCTGGATCGGCTTTCCGACCGTCGCCGCCTACCAGGACATGACCAGTTTTGTCTCCGGCCTCGAAGCGTCGAACACCCGCTGGAATTCCTATGTCGAGAAATCCGTCGCCGGCTCGACCCATGCGGCCGAGATGCCCTTTGTCGATTCCGACGTCACCGGTTCCATCTCCGGATCGGGCGTCCATCTGGCCGGCGTCGGCAACGTGTCGTTTCGTGGCAAGGGCGGCAAGGTCAGCGGCACGCCCGACGAGGATCGCATCGTGCGGGCCGACAAGAAGGGCCGCATCGTCCAGGTTTCTCCCGTCGCGCCGCCGAAGAATTTCAATGCCGGCTCGATCTTCGAGCGCACCTCGTCCTTGCTGCGGCCCAGCATGGACAGCGGCTTGAAGATGGCTTTCGCCAAACCGCAGATCAAGGGCAAGGAAATCCAGATCGCCGCGGCATTCCATGCGCGTGAGGACAAGAAGCCGGATCCCGGCGTGCCGGCCATGCTTGCCGCGCTGGTCAACAACGACCATCCCGATGTGCTGGCGACCGCCTATGCGCAGGCCGAGCCCGACTATGCCAAGGCATCGCCCTTCGAAGCCCTGCTTCAGGACGAGCAGCCCAATGACGGTCGCTTCATCCCGCCGATGGCCAAGGGCGACCATTCCTGGATCCAGAACCCGCTGCCGGCGAGTGTCTTCTCCAAGAAGGAGCAGGCA
>NZ_JBFULQ010000304.1:0-6866 GCF_054049815.1 Mesorhizobium sp. P5_C1
GCTTCGCGAGACAACGATCGGACTTGAGGCCAAATTCCACTTTCGGAATTATGCCCACCTTGCTTTGATGCAATTCCGGACGGAAAGCCGTTTCACACTTTTCCCGGAGTTGCTCTAGCCCGACATAGCGCCGAGTGCCGCTATTGCGGCGAGCAGGCCACCCAGATCCTCGTGGTCGCGCCAGGGCTGGACTGTAAAGCCCGATTGAACGGCCGCTTCGCCGTCGACCAGCCAGCCCTGCAAAAGTCCGGCGCGTTGTCCCGCCTCCATGTCCGCCGGCTTGTCGCCGACGATCAGCGATCGCTGCAGATCGAGCCCGAGACATTTGGCCGCCTCCAGCAACATGCCCGGATTGGGCTTGCGCATCGGATGATCGGCGATCGCAAGCGGCCCCTCGCCCGCCTCGTGATAGGCGCAGGCAAGGACCATATCCACGAACGCGTTGTCGGCGCGCAGCAGGTCGAGCACGCGGCCATTGACGGCGGCGAAATCGCTCCAGCCGTAGTAGCCGCGCGCGATGCCCGACTGGTTGGTGACGATGATGACGGGAATGCCGGCCCGATTGGCGGCACCGATCGCAGCGGCGATATCCTCGCGCAGCACCATTTCGGCCGGGTCATCGGGATAGCCGGTGTCGAAATTGATGGTGCCGTCGCGGTCGAGAAACAGCGCAGGCGTACCGGTCGGAAAAAACCTGCTATCGATCCGCTCGACCCATAGTCCGGGCTCCTGGAGCGGATAGGGTTCGGGCTTCACGATCAGGTCCCGTCAGCCATTGCTGAGACGCGCTTCGACCACTTCGCACAGATGATGATAGAGGCACAGATGCCCCTGCTGGATGATCGGGGTCGAGGTCGAGGGCACGTTGAGCAGGATGTCCGATAGCGGCTTGAGCTTGCCACCGGTGTCGCCGGTCAGGCTGATCACCGTCATGTCCATCATCCGCGCCTGCTCGGCAGCGGCGAGAATGCTCGGCGAATTGCCGCTGGTCGAGATTGCCAGCAGCACGCCGCCCGCCGAGCCATGCGCCTCGACCTGGCGCGAAAACACCGTGTCGAAGCCATAGTCATTGCCCCAGGCGGTCAGCACAGCGGCATTGGCCGGGAGTGCGATGACATTGTAGGCCTTGCGCTCCTTGAGGAAGCGGCCGACCAGTTCGCCGGCGATGTGGATGGCATCGCTGGCCGAGCCGCCATTGCCGCAGATCAGCAAGGCTTTGCTCTGTGAAAGAGCCGTCACGATGGCGCTCACCGCCCGCTCCATCTCGCTCGTCAGGTCGCGCTCGACCATGGCGGAAATCGCGGCCGCCGAGCGGACCAGGTAGTCGTTCAGGTCAGACATGAATTCCTCAGCTTGTGGTGCCACCGGCACGCAATTTGCCGATGGTGTTGGTGGTGCTTTTGCCGGCGAGGAGATCGATCAGCACGACGCGGCCGCCCGACTTCTGCACCACTTCGGCACCGACCACGGTGTCGATCGTGTAATCGGCGCCCTTGACCAGTATGTCGGGCAGCAGCGCTTCGATCAGCGCCAAGGGCGTGTCCTCCTCGAACACCACGACCGCATCGACCGAGGCAAGGGCGGCGAGCACGCAGGCGCGGTCATGCTGGTCGTTGACCGGCCGCCCGACGCCCTTTAGCCGTCGCACCGAAGCATCGCTGTTGAGGCCAAGCACCAGCCGGTCGCACTGGCTGCGCGCCGCGTGCAAGAGACTGACGTGGCCGGCATGCAGGATGTCGAAGCAGCCATTGGTGAAGCCGACGCTCAAGCCCTCCTCCTTCCACGCCGCGACCATGCGCGCGGCCGACGTAGCGTCGAGGATGGCATCCTTGTGGGCGGTCGGCCCGTGCGAACGGAACAGCGCACCGGTGAGTTCCTCGACCGTCAGCCGCGCGGTGCCGCGCTTGCCCACCACGACGCCGCCGGCAGCATTGGCGATCGATGCCGCCGAGACAGGGTCGGCACCGGCCGCCAGCGCCAATGCAAAGCTCGCGATCACCGTGTCGCCGGCGCCCGAAACGTCGAACACTTCGCGCGCCTGGGTGGCGATATGGCGCGCCTCGGTCGGGTCGACCACGCTCATGCCCTTTTCGCTGCGCGTCGCCACGACGAAATCGAAGCCATGCGCTGAAATCAGCTGGCGTGCCGCCGCCACGATCTCGTCATCGGCGAACACCGCATGGCCGACAGCTTCCCCAAGCTCCTTGCGGTTGGGGGTGATGGCGGTCGCTCCGGCATAGCGCGCATAGTCGCGGCCCTTCGGATCGACAAGCACCGGCTTTCCCGCCTCACGGCAGATGGCGATCAAGTCGCCGGCGACGCCGTCGAGCAATATGCCCTTGCCATAGTCGGACAGGACGACGATGTCGGCGCGCGTCAGCGCCGCGCGGAAATGCCGGATCAGACCGTCGCGCTCCGCAACATCGAGCGGCTTGATCTCCTCTTCGTCGAAGCGCAGCACCTGCTGGTTGAGCGCGCTGAAGCGGCTCTTCGACGAGGTCATGCGGCCACGCGCCTGCGCGAGGCCCGCTGTGTCAGCGCCGAGTTCGCGCAGCATGCGCACGAGATTGTCACCGGCAGCATCAGTGCCGATCACCGACACGGGAACAGCGGATGCGCCGAGCGAGACGATGTTGGCGACGACATTGCCGGCGCCGCCCATAGTCGAGGTTTCGCCGCGCCGGTGCAGCACCGGGATCGGCGCTTCCGGCGAGATCCGCTCGATGACGCCGTTGACGAACCGGTCGAGGATGAAGTCGCCGACCACCAGCACGGTGGCCTGGCCAAACCGTGCGATGGCGCGGTGCAGGGGTTCGGGAGAAGGCGGATTGTGCTTGATCATGTCACTGGCAACGCGTGGAAATGGCCGATTTCAACCTTGCGGGTAATCATCAATTGAAGGGCCGGTTCGTTCATGGCGAAGCCGATATACCGCAAATCCACGCAGCGCAACGGCTGGCCATGACCACGATGGCCGGGCGGTCAGGTCTTCTGCAGGGCGACATGGACACCCAGCCCGACCAGCACCGCCCCGCCGGCCCGCTGCATCAGGCGCTGTGCACGGCTCGAACGCCGCAAGCAGCCGATCACGGCACCGGCCAAGAACACGCAGACGATATCGGCCGAAGAGAACATCAGATTGACGATGGTGCCCAACACGACGAACTGCAGCCAGACCGGTAGCGCCGCCGAGGTATCGATGAACTGCGGCAGGAAGGCCATGAAGAAGATCGCCGTCTTGGGATTGAGCACCTCGACGGTGACGCTCTCGAAAAAGGCGCGCCGCGCCGATTTCCGCTCGATCGCGGGCAGCGCCATGTCGCCCTCGACGCGCTTGCGGAACAGCGAAACGCCGAGCCAGATCAGGTAGAGCGCGCCGACCAGCTTGACCGCCAGATAGAGCGGCGGCACGGCGTGAAACAGCACCGACAGGCCCGCGGCAGCGGCAAAGACATGCACATAGCCGCCCAGATGAATGCCAAGTGCTGCCGTCAGGCCGGACCAGCGGCCGCGCGCCATCGTCTGCGCGGCGGCGTAGAGCATGGCCGGGCCGGGAATGTAGGCGAAGATCGCCGTGGTGGCGAAAAACGCGATGAGCAGTTCGGTCGACGGCATTCTTCTGTCCCTCACGATCGTCCCGGGTGGCACAAACCGACTGAAGCGGAAGCTTTGCGGCGCCACTGTGACATCCGCTTCGCTGCCTGCTTTATCGACAGCCCACCCTGCCTCCCTTATAAGGGCCGGAATCGGCAAGTGAAACGCGTATCAGGGCCAACAACATGATCATCGTCACGGGCGGCGCCGGCATGATCGGCTCCAACATCGTCGCGGCGCTGAATGCCGAAGGCCATGACGACATCCTCGTCGTCGACGACCTCACCGATGGCCACAAGATCGCCAATCTCGCCGATCTGCGCATCGCCGACTATCTCGACAAGGACGATTTCCTGGGCCGTATGGAGGCTGGCTCGTTCGGCCGCATCGAGGCCGTGTTCCACCAGGGCGCCTGCTCGACCACCACCGAGTGGAACGGCAAGTTCATGATGGAGGTGAACTACGCCTTCTCGAAACGGTTGCTGCATGCCTGCCAGGCGCTGCGCGTGCCCTTCCTCTACGCCTCCTCGGCTTCCGTCTATGGCGGCGGCGCCGAATTTCGCGAAGACCCGGCGCTCGAGCGACCGCTCAATGTGTATGCCTATTCCAAGAAGCTGTTCGACGACTATGTCAGGCGCACCGTCTTCGACACCGATCATGCGCAGGTTGTGGGCTTGCGCTACTTCAACGTCTACGGTCCGCGCGAGGCGCACAAGGGCGCCATGGCCTCGGTCGCCTTCCACCTATTCAACCAGGTCGAGCGGGGCGAGAACCCGAAACTGTTCGGCGCCTATGATGGCTTCGGACCGGGCGAGCAAAGCCGCGATTTCATCCATGTCGGCGACGTCGCCGACGTCAATCTGTGGCTGTGGAAGCGCGGATCGAGCGGCATCTTCAACTGCGGCACCGGTCGCGCCCAGCCCTTCCGTGCCATTGCCGAAACCGTCATCGACACGCTGGGCAAGGGCGAGATCGAATTCATCGAATTCCCCGACCATCTCAAGGGCAGCTACCAGAGCTTTACGCAAGCTGATATGTCCCGTTTGCGCGCGGTCGGTTACAATGGCCAATTCCGGACAGTGGAAACCGGTGTCAGAGACTATGTCGAATGGCTGAAAGCCCAACGATCCTCGTGATCGGCCCACGCTGGGTGGGCGACATGGTGATGGCGCAGTGCCTGTTTTCGGCGCTGAAAGAGCTTCATCCCAACGCCGCGATCGATGTGCTGGCGCCGGCCTGGGCCGCGCCGCTGGTCAAGCGCATGCCCGAAATCCGCCAGCAGATCGACTTTCCGCTGAAGCCCGGCGCGCTGGAATTCACCATTCGCCGGCGTTTTGGCCGACTGCTGCGCGGCCGCTACGACATGGCCTATGTCCTGCCGGGCAGCTGGAAATCGGCGCTGATCCCGTTCTTTGCCCGCATTCCGCGGCGTTTCGGCTATTTGCGCGAAATGCGCTACGGCCTGCTGACCGACATCGTGCCGCTGCCCGACAGCGTCAAACGACGCACGGCGCAGGCTTATTTCGGCCTCGCCCAGGGCGGCCATTTCCGGCCGCCACGCCTGACCGTTGACGCGAAGAACCAAGCCGCTCTGCTCGACCGCTTCGGGCTCGCGCCCCAGAGATTCGCAGCGCTGATGCCCGGCGCCGAGTTCGGCCCGGCCAAGCGCTGGCCGAGCGAAAGCTATGCCGGGCTTGCCCGTGATCTCATGGCGAAGGGTTTGAAGGTCGCGCTGTTCGGTTCGAAGAACGACCGCGACGTGGCGGCGGAGATCGCCGCCCTCGCCCCCGGCGTTGTCGACCTCGCTGGCCAGACCCGGCTGGAGGACGCCATCGACCTGATCTCGGCGGCAAGGCTGGCGGTGTCCAACGACAGCGGGCTGATGCATGTCGCGGCGGGAGTCGGCACGCCGATCGTTGCCGTCTTCGGCTCGACCTCGCCACAGAATACGCCGCCGCTGGCGGAACGGTGCGAACTGGTCTGGCTCGGCCTGCCCTGTTCGCCTTGCCACCAGAAGGTCTGTCCGCTCGGCCACCTCAACTGCCTGAAGACGCTTGAAGTCGAGCAGGTCGTGGCGGCGGCGAAACGCCTGCTGGAAATCCCGGCAGCCGCATGAAGGTCCTCATCGTCAAGACGTCGTCGATGGGCGACGTCATCCACACCTTTCCGGCCGTCGAGGATGCCCGCCTTGTCAGGCCCGACATATCCTTCGACTGGTGCGTGGAAGAGGCATTCGCCGGCATCGTGGCGCTGCATCCGGCGATCGACAGGATCCACACGGTGGCGATCCGGCGCTGGCGCAAGACATTGCTCGACGGCGGCACATGGCGCGAAGCGGCCGCCTTGCGCCGCACCTTGCGCGATTGCCGCTACGACCTCGTCATCGATGCGCAGGGACTGCTGAAATCAGCCCTGGTGGCCAGGCAGGCCGGTGCGCCGATCGCCGGCTTCGACCGGTCGAGCGCGCGCGAACCTTCTGCGTCGCTGGTCTACGACGTCACCTACGCCGTGCCGCGCGACCTGCACGCCATCGAACGCACGCGGCGGCTGTTCGGGCTGGCGCTAGGCTACCAGCCCGATCTTTCGAGGCTGGCCTCCGGCATCGTCCCGCCACCCGGCAATCTGGCCGGCATCAGTGGCAGAATCGCCTTCCTGCTGCACGGCACGAGCCGCGAAGACAAGAAATGGCCGGTTCAAGACTGGATCGAAACCGCCCGTCTGCTGGTTGAAAGGGAAACGACGCCGGTCACGACATGGTCGAACGAGCGCGAGAAGGCCGTCGCCGAAGCGATCGCTGGAGCCATTCCGTCAACGGTCGTGGTGCCCAAATCGCCGCTCTCCGACATCGCCGCGATCATCGGCCGCTCGACGCTCGTCATTGGCGCCGACACCGGGCTAACCCATCTCGCCAGCGCCTTCGGCCTGCCGACGGTTGCGGTTTTTCTTGCCACCGAGCCGGGTTTGACCGGGCCGCGCGGGCCATACGCGTCAACGCTTTTGGCCGCACCCGGGGAACATGTAACGCCGGGGCAAGCGGTAGCGGAGGCAGAGAGGCTGCTGGAGCGCCAGGCGCTTGGTCAAGTTAACGCAGATTGATTTTATTCAATCAATTCAATCGGAAACGCTGACGCTGCCCCTCATTGCCCTGCCGGGCGTTTCTCCCCGTATAGTGACGGGGAGAAAGAAGCCGGCCGCAACGCCCGACGCCTTCCTTGCAACGTTAGAAATTGGCGAAATCATTGATGAAGGCGTCCTTCTCCCCGTTCACGGGG
>NZ_JBFULQ010000305.1:0-6860 GCF_054049815.1 Mesorhizobium sp. P5_C1
GCCGTGGTGACGATCTGATCTCCCCCCTTGCGGGGGAGATGTCCGGCAGGACAGAGGGGGGTGGGAAGGATCGCGGCATCTCCACACCTCTGTTTGGCGCAGGCTTCGCCCAATACCCGAGTGAGGTCTGAATTGCTGTTCAAACAATCCTCGCTGGACAAGATCGCGCGCAAGGAAGTGACGCTCGCCTTTCGCCGCTGGAAGCGGCCGACGGTCAAGGCCGGCGGGCGGGTGAGGACGGCGTCGGGCGTCGTGCTGATCGGCGATATTGCGATCGTGGACATGTCCGCACTGACGGAAAAGGACGCAACTGCGGCCGGCTTTCCGGCACTCGGAGCTCTTCAGGAGATGCTGGGCTCCGATGACGGCACTCCGGTCTACCGCATCGAACTCAACGGTATCGAACCCGACGAACGCGTTGCCTTGCGTGGCGAGGCCTCGCTTTCCGATGCGGATTGGCACGCCCTGACCGCACGATTTGCGCGCTGGGACAAGACCGCACCGGGCCACTTCCCGTCGATCCTGCGGACGATCGGCGCCCACCCGGAAGTGTGGGCGGCTGAGCTGGCTGCGATGGCCGGCGTCGAAACGCTGAAATTCAAGCAGGATGTCCGCAAGCTCAAGGAACTCGGCCTCACCGAGAGCCTCGAGATCGGTTACCGGCTGTCGCCAAGGGGCGAAGCCGTGCTCGAAAAGCTCCGGGAGCACAGGCTTTGACGTCTTTTACCCCGACCACATCGGACGAAGTCCTGTCCACCGTCGCATGGGCGGCGGCGGAGGAATCGCCGCTCGAAATCCTTGGCCATGGCTCCAAGCGCGGCATTGGTCGTCCGCAACAGTGCGAACACACACTCGACCTGTCCAAGCTCACAGGCGTTACGCTCTATGAACCGGCCGAACTGGTGCTGTCGGCCAAGGCCGGCACGCCGCTGGCCGACATCGAAACACTGCTGGCGGAAAACGCCCAGCAGCTTGCCTTCGAGCCGATGGACTACGGCCCGCTGCTTGGTGGCGAGCCTGGCAAAGGCACCATCGGCGGTGTGCTTGCGGCGAACCTTTCCGGCCCGCGCCGGCTGAAGGCGGGCGCGGCGCGCGATCATATCCTGGGCATCAATGCCGTTTCCGGCCGTGGCGAGGCGTTCAAATCCGGCGGCCGCGTGGTCAAGAACGTCACCGGCTACGATCTGTCAAAACTGATGGCCAACAGCTGGGGCACGCTGGCCGCGTTCACGGATGTCACCTTCAAGGTGCTGCCCGCCGCCGAGACCGAGGTCACGCTCGCTGTCCGCGGCCTGCTCGACGATGCCGCCGCCGCCGCCATGGCGCTGGCGCTCGGCTCAAGCGCCGAAGTGTCGAGCGCTGCCCATCTGCCGGAGCGCATCGCCGCGCGCGTCGCCGGCGGCACGCTTGGCAGCGAGGCCGCGACGTTGCTGCGCGTCGAAGGTTTTGGCCCTTCCGTCGCCTATCGCATCGCCGCTCTGAAAACGCTGCTCGGCAAGGCTGGACCGCTGGAGGAGATTTCCGGCGAGGCTTCACGGCTGATCTGGCGAGATGTGCGCGATTGCAGGCCCTTCGCCGACGGCACCGAGAAGCCGGTCTGGCGTGTGTCGATGACGCCGGGAGAGGGCCACCAGATGGTTCTGACGCTGCGCATGCAGGCCGCCGTCAGCGCGTTCTATGATTGGCAGGGCGGGCTGGTGTGGTTACGCATGGAAGAGGGCGACCCGGAAGCCGCTTTGCTGCGTGGGCTGTTGAGAAAACATGGCGGCGGCCATGCGACGCTGGTGCGCGCCGCCCCTTCCCATCGCGCCGCCCTGCCGGTTTTCGAGCCGCAGGCGCCGGCGCTGGCCGCACTTAGCGCGCGGCTGAAGCAGGAATTCGACCCAAGAAACATCCTCAATCCCGGCCGCATGGCCTAGGACTAGATCGCGATGCAGACCAATTTTTCGCTTGCCCAGCTCGCCGATCCGCATGTCGCGGAATCCGAGAAGATCCTGCGCAAATGTGTGCATTGCGGCTTCTGCACCGCCACCTGCCCGACCTATGTCACGCTCGGCAACGAGCTCGATTCGCCGCGCGGGCGCATCTACCTGATCAAGGACATGCTGGAGAACGGCCGTCCCGCCGACAAGGAGATCGTCACCCATATCGACCGCTGCCTGTCCTGCCTTGCCTGCATGACCACTTGTCCCTCGGGCGTCAACTACATGCATCTGGTCGACCATGCCCGTGCCCACATCCAGGAGACCTACAAGCGGCCGCTGCTCGACCGCCTGACCCGCGCCATGCTTGCCTTCGTGCTGCCCTATCCCGCGCGGTTTCGCGCAGCACTCAGGCTGGCGAGGCTGGGCAAGCCGTTCATTGGCCTGTTCGGGAAGGTCCAAGCGCTGAAGCCGCTTGGCGCGATGCTCAAGCTCGCGCCGGCATCGATCCCCAAAACGTCACCGATGGCCTCACCGGGTATCCATGCCGGGCAAGGGGCCAAAAAAGGCCGCGTCGCCATCCTCACCGGCTGCGCGCAATCGGTGCTTGATCCCGCCATCAACGAGACGACGATCTCGCTGCTGACGCGGCTCGGCGTCGAGGTCGTGGTGCCGCCGGGCGAGGGCTGCTGCGGCGCGCTGGTCCATCACATGGGGCGGGAACAGGCGGCACTCGCTTCGGCGAGGCAAAATGTCGACGCCTGGACGCGCGCCATCGAACAAAGCGGGCTCGATGCCGTCGTCATCACCGCATCCGGCTGCGGCACGACGATCAAGGATTATGGCTTCATGCTCCGTCTTGATCCGGCCTATGCCGACAAGGCGGCGCGGGTGTCGGCGCTGGCCAAGGACATCACCGAGTATCTCTCAGGCATCGAGCTGCCCGAGCCGGTGCGCAAGCCGGGCACGGTCGTTGCCTATCATTCGGCCTGTTCGATGCAACACGGCCAGAAGATCACCCGCCAGCCGAAGGAATTGCTGACCAAGGCCGGATTCATCGTGCGCGAGCCGCGCGAGGGCCATCTGTGCTGCGGTTCGGCCGGCACCTACAACATCCTGCAATCCGAGATTTCGGCCAAGCTGCGCGACCGCAAGGTGAAAAACATCGAGGCCACGGGGGCCTCGATCGTCGCCACCGGCAACATCGGTTGCATCGCGCAGATCGCGTCCGCGGCGAAGATGCCGGTGGTGCACACGATAAAGCTGCTCGACTGGGCCTATGGCGGGCCGAAGCCGGAAGGCGTTGCGGAAGACAGCCCGATCGCCGCCGAGTAGGCCTCGTGGCCCGTCTCGGTGCTTACTCGGCCGCCAGCCTGTCGGCCGTGCCGTATGTCGCTTCATAGAGCGCGCGCTGCCGGCTGAGCGCCACCATCGTGTTGCGCAGCAGGATCGCCACCGTGATCGGGCCGACGCCGCCCGGCACCGGCGTGATCCAGGAGGCGACCTCGCGCACGCTTTCGGTGTCGACGTCGCCGACGGTACGGCTGGAACCGTCAGGGCCGATCTCGGAATTGATGCCGATGTCGATGACGGCAGCGCCCGGCTTGACCATGTCGGCCTTGATCAGTCGCGGCTTGCCGACGGCGACGAACAGCGCATCGGCGCGACGCGCATGCGCGGCAACCGATCGTGTCATGTGATGGCAGACCGTCACCGTAGCGCCTTCGCTCATCAGCAGGAAGGCGATCGGCTTGCCGACAATTTCGGAATGGCCGACGATGACCACTTCCAGCCCCTTGAGGTCGAGGCCGGTCTCCTTCAGCAGCTCGACCGAAGCGGCGGCCGTGCAGGGCGCGAGGTCGAGCTGGTTGTAGACGATGTTGCCGATCGAAGCCGGATGCATGCCCTCCACATCCTTGAGCGGATGCACCGCCGCCTGCAGCGTCCGGACCGGGATATATGCCGGCACCGGCCGCTGGATGATGATGCCGGTGACCCGCGGATCGGCGTTCAGGCCGTGGATGGCCGCTTCCAGTTCGCCTGATGTGATGGTGGCGGGAAAGCGCCGTTCCTCGAAATCGATGCCGGCCAGTTGCGCCTTGGCGCGCTGGTTGCGCACATAGACATCCACCGCTGCGGTGTCGCCGACGGTGATCGAAATCAGCTTGGGCGGAAACCCCTCGGCTTTGGCGATCGTTGCATCCTCGCGCACGGCGGCAATGATGCGCTGGGCAACCGGGCCGCCCTTGAGATAGCGGCTGTCGTCGGACAGGGACATGGGCGAACTCTTTTGCTTGGTTGCCGCCGACATAGCAAAAGAACATCGCCAAGGGCAGCACGAAAGCGAACCGTCATGCTTTTTGCGCGACGTGCCGACCAGGGAGTGTCGCTGACCCTCAGGCTCCGGTCGAAACGGAAAGGGCAGCGCGGTTTCCCGTGCTGCCCTTCCTGACTGGCCGCATCCCCATACGGCCCGTCCCCCGTATCTTCAGACTGGTCGCCAAAAGCGAGGTGCTTTGCCGGCCAAGTGATTCGTCGCCGGAACTATATCACCTCGACAGTGGTTCCGACATTGACCCGTTCATAGAGGTCGACCACGTCCTCGTTGCGCATGCGGATGCAACCGGACGACACCGCGCCGCCGATCGTCCATGGCTGGTTGGTGCCATGGATGCGATATTCGGTCGTGCCGATATAGAGCGCGCGTGCGCCGAGCGGGTTCTCCAGGCCGCCGGCCAGGTAGGTCGGCAGGTAGCGGCCCTTGGCGGCTTCGCGCTTGATCATCTGCGCCGGTGGGCGCCAGTCCGGCCACTCGCGCTTGTTGGTGATCTTGTGCGTGCCCGACCATTCGAAGCCGGGTTTGCCGGTGCCGACGCCGTAGCGCCGTGCCTTACCGTTCTTCTCGACCAGAAAGAGGAAATTCTGGGTCGTATCGATGACGATCGTGCCCGGCTTCTGCGGGCCGTCATAGGCGACTTCCTGCGGCAGGTAGATCGGGTTGATCTGCGGACGCATGACCATCCGCTTGGAAGGCGGCTGCACGGCCGCAGTCTGCACCCGGTCAGGCTGCCCCGGTTGAGCGTAGCGCAGGCGCGGCTGCTGCACGACCTGGCGGTTCTGGCGAACGATGCCGGGCGCATGGCCAAGCTGCAGCACCCAGGGGGCGGAAAGGTCGGGGCTCACCATAACCGGCGGCCTGTCGGCGTAGCGATCGCCGGCGGTTGAAGGCGTGACGCCCGAGGCAAACACAGCCGCGGCGCCGAGCACGGGAAACAGAACTGTCTTCATCGGAACGCACCTTGATCGTCTGAAACAACCGGGTGGAACGCCCCCGGTTCGGCGATCATTGGCGCGTAAGCAGCAACCGAAACATGAATCGGAATGCGTAAAATGCGCTGTTGTCAGTAAACCTCTTGGTGTGGTTACCGCTGGGTTCAGGAATCTGGTAAAGCCGCAGTAAATGCAGCGCAAAGGCGCGTTAACGGACGGATTTTTGGCTATGGAAAAAGAAAACACCGGCCTGCTCGCCGGCCCCGACGGTGTCGCGCGTTGCTTCTGGCACGGCAATCTGCCCGACTATCTGCATTACCACGATCATGAATGGGGCCGGCCGGTGGCGGACGACCGCAGGCTGTTCGAAAAGATCTGCCTCGAGGGTTTCCAGTCGGGCCTGTCGTGGCTCACCATCCTGCGCAAGCGGGAGAATTTTCGCGAGGCCTTCGCAAATTTCGAATTCGACAAGGTCGCCGCCTTCACCGACAAGGATGTCGAGCGCCTGCTTGGCAATGCCGGCATCATCCGTCATCGCGGCAAGATCGTCTCGACCATCAACAACGCCAAGCGTGCCCGCGAGATGGCCGACGAATTCGGCTCGCTGGCCGCCTGGTTCTGGAGGTTCGAACCCGGCAAGGACGAGCGTCCCGAAATCGTCGACCTCGCCCATCTGCGCGCCAACCCGACCACCGCCGTCTCGGTTCGGATATCGAAGGAGCTGAAGAAGCGCGGCTGGAGCTTTGTCGGCCCGACCACGGTCTACGCCTTCATGCAGGCCATGGGCCTGGTCAACGACCATCTCGAGGGCTGCGTCTGCCGCAAGCAAGTCGAGAAAGAGCGAAAGGCTTTCAAGCGGCCGAAGTAGCGGCGCTTGCATCCCTTTTGGTGAGTCGCCCGAAGGCGCGGGTGGGTACCTTCAGGTGCCGTTGGCGCTGGCCAGGAAAAGCCCGGCGACAATCGCCACCACCGTGGCCACGGTCGGGTAGATCACCAGCAGGCCGGTCATCAATGCGTCGCGCATGGATGGTCCCTTGCCGGTGTCGGCCGGTATCTCGAACGGACCGGCGGCCTGGCTGACGATTTTCTGGGCGTGGATGTCGGCTGGACGCAGGCGCGCGGGCAAGTCGCCTGCGCTGCCGTCGATGGCATGGAATCTTGCTGTGCTGGTCATGGCCCGAACCCCTTCGTGTCGGCGCGACTTATCGGCTGCGATTGTGTCGGCACGATGCCGCACCCATGGCGGGAATGTTTCATTTTCGGTGCGTTTTTGTTTCGGGGCGGTTCGCCTCTGCCTTCTCCCGACAGGGAGAGGCAAGGCGGCAAACCCTTGCCGCACAAAGCTGCATCGGTTAGGACACGCGCGCTGCGGAAATAGGAAATTTCCTATCGCACAGCGCCACGAAACACCGAGTACCCATTCCATGGCCGACAAATCGGAAAAGACGAAAGCGCGGCTGCCGCGCGGTTTTGCCGACCGCAGCGCCGAAGACATCCGCGCCGTCGAGAAGATGATGGCGACGATCCGCTCGGTCTATGAGCTCTATGGCTTCGAACCGGCCGACCAGCCGCTGATCGAATACACCGATGCGCTGGGAAAGTTCCTGCCCGACCAGGACCGGCCGAACGAAGGCGTGTTCTCCTTCCAGGACGATGACGACCAGTGGC